>JBGSBN010000199.1:0-6133 GCA_041730515.1 Methylacidiphilales bacterium
TTGTCAAGTGCTGGTGATTTACTTTTAAAAACCACATCGGTACGACCTTTTCTAATAAGCTGTTGTATAGTTGGCATATTAATTAAATTCTTATAACCTCTTTTTTAGGGGCTGCAAAGGTAGATGAATAATCTTGCAAAACAAATGCGCAACAAAAAATATTTTAATAAAGAGCTAAAATACTATTTTGCTGAGCGGGTTGAATTGAAAAAACTAACCATCAGACAATGCCGCTTGGGACTTTTCCCGTTTAAAGGGGGTGCAAATATAATTATCTTATTTACTAATACAAGTACTTTTGTAAGTTTTTTTTTATTTTGTTTTGAAAAACAGCGAATAACAAAATAAATGCATAAAAAAACCGCAATTGTATTTGCGGTTTTTACAAAAATTAATTTACCAAAATTAATCTAGTCCCCATGCATCGTACAATGCGTTAATGAACTTATTTTCTTGGTTTTCCATTTTCAAATCTGCCATACAAATTTTCATGGCAAACTGAATTAGCTTATTTCTTTCGGAGTTAGTGCTAATTCCAAAAAAATGTTCTGCCATTTCTATAAAATGTGGCATTATTTCACTTAATGGAAATGCCCTTAAAAATGCTTGCTCTTTAATTAAGTCTATTGGTTCTTTATAGTTTTTTTCTAGAAAATCTAATAGAACATGGCTTTCAGACTTTTCAATTTTGCCATCAGCCTTCGACAAAATCATTAATAAATGAAAACCTGACTCGGTTTTATTCATTTTATGTATAAATTGGGTAGTCATAAGTGAATGAGTATTTGAAGTGAAATAAAGGTATTTTTACTTAAAATCAAAATAATTTTACTGTTTTTCAAAAATAGATAATTAAAATTACTTCAAAAATACTGATAATCATATAGTTAAATCAATTGCTTGGTATGAGCCTTGGTATCCACTTTTTCGATTATTTTTTCAATAATACCCTCTTCATTTATGACAAATGTGCTTCTTAAAATACCCATGTAAGATTTTCCATACATGCTTTTTTCGCCCCAAGCACCATAAGCTTCGGCTACTACATGTTCTTCATCGGCTAATAAACTAAAGGGTAGTTCATATTTAGCTATAAACTTTATATGCGATTTTACACTATCAGGGCTAACACCCAATATTTCGTAACCTTGGGCTTGAAATGTGTGGTAATTATCTCTCAAATCGCAAGCTTCAGCAGTGCAACCTGGAGTTGAATCTTTTGGATAAAAATATAATACTAATTTTTTTGCTTTATAATCGGATAACGAAACATTTTCGCCTTTTTCATTAATGCTAGCAAATGCTGGGGCTTTGTCGCCTATTTTTAGTTTAGTCATTTTTTTAGTTTAATAGTTCTTAGTTTCTAGTACTTAGTTTTTGGTTGTTGTGCGTTAATTATTTACTTATGTTGTTGGACTTTGACCTCTGACATGTTTTTTATTTTTCTCACTTCCCAAATCTCAAATCCTATTTCTACCATTTTTTAATTCATTCTAAAGCAATTGGCATTATGAAACTTTTTTCTGCCACATTTCCTTTTTTATCTGTAACACGAATCAGTACTTCTGGTTTTATAATGGCAGTATTTTTTAGTTTACTGTCCTTATTTTGAGCTACTAAATTATACCAAATTTTATCGAAATGATAGGTAAGTATATTGCTTTTAGCATCAAAATCTAATAAAATCCACTTACCGTTAAGGTAACCTTCATATTTACCAATTCCACTAAAATTATCCTTTATTTCAAAATAAAAATGAAGGCTATCGCCCAAAGCTTCTTCGGTATTTATAAATATTTGCTTTATGGTTGGCGCGATGGTATCCATGGTTACAAAATAATATCCAAAGTTACTTACTTTTCCTTTTACCACTCCCCCATCGTAATTTCCGCCTGCACTTCTAAAATCTTTTCTATCTTTAAAATAATAAGCCAAAAGTAATTTATTTTTAAATTTTAATGCACTACTAGATGGTTTAATGGCAATACTTGCAGCTTTATGGATAGTTGCGGAAGGGTTGTATACTTTATATATTTTGCTATTTGTTGCCGGTTGCAATTGTTTTATAGAAAAAATATCATAAAACACTGTATCATAAATCGATTTTGAATCAAGCTCAAATAAAAAACCATCAATTTTAACAGTATTCTTTTTTAATGGATAAAATGCTTTTTTCCCTTTAACTGATTTTAAATATTCTTGTTTCTCTTTATCTATTTTACTTGATAATCCAACGATTGGAACCAATAAAATAAATTTGTTTTGATTAAAATCTTTTATTTCAAAAACTAAGGTATCACGTGTTTTTTTTGTTACTAAAATTTTTCCTTTTAAAGCATTTGTTTGGTAGGTGCTAAATTCATTTCCATCATCTATAAAGCACTTCTGAACTTGGGTTTTTGCAATTTTGTAAAACGGATAATCAATATGTGCATTGATGTATTTACTTTCATCGAAAGCAAATTGATTTAATGTATGGCTAAATGCAAGTTTATTTTTACTTTTTAAACTGTATTCATAAATTCCTTTTTCATCAGTTAGATTATGAATATAATCGTATGCTTCAATACCAAAACCATACATTTCTGCTGGCAATTCAAGCGCTTTTTTATAAATAAATTGATTTGGTAAATTGGTTGTAGTAATGGTTTGGTTATTAATTTTTAACTCCTGTTTTAGTAAAAGGCCATCAGGCACAAAAGTATACACAAACACTTTTTTTATTGTGGAATTTAAGGTATCAAAAGGTATAATTCCAAATAAAGCAGGATTTATAATTTTTTCGGATTTAGTGTTTCTTATTTCAAAATGAACATGAGGCCCTGAGCTCCCGCCACTATTGCCACTTAAGCCAATGGTATCTCCTTTTTTTACCAATAAAACAGGTTTTTCAAAAACATAATCAAACTCAAAAGATTGGTTTTTATACTGATAATTTTGAATCCACTCCGCTATTTTACCTGAGTATTTTTGCAAATGTCCGTAAACAGTGGTATAACCATTTGGATGATCTAAATAAATGGCCTTTCCATAGCCAATGCTTTGAATTTTGATACGAGAAACATAACCATCTGCACTAGCAAATACTGGTAAACCCTCGCGCTGATTGGTACGTAAATCCATGCCACTATGAAAATGATTATCGCGCAAGCCTCCGAATGGGGAAACTAAGCTTGGCAATGAATCTAGCGGATAACGAAAATAATTTTGAGGATAATTTTGCGCATTTATTTCAAACAAAAAAGCTGTAAAAACAACTGTTACCAGTAATTTCCATTTTGCTGTATTAAAAATTTTGAAGTTCATAGAGTTTAGAAAAATTTTATTTAAACATAATGGCAAAAATTAAACCACACAAATAAGAGGAACTAAAATAATTGTAACGTTAGCAGTAATTTATGTATTATTTTACATCACAGGTAAGCATTAAATCATTGCCAATAAATCCTTCTAATTTATCACCAATATTAACTTGACTAACCCCTGCAGGAGTGCCGGTATAAATTAAATCACCTACTTTTAACGTAAAATATTGCGATACAAAACTTACAATTTGTTCAAAAGAAAATATCATTTGAGCGGTGTTTCCTTTTTGTACTATTTGACCATTTTTTTGCAAACTGAAATCAATATTTTTTAAATCAATATTTTCAATATTAATAAAATTACCAATTGGTGCCGAACCATCAAAAGCTTTGGCCAATTCCCAAGGCAAACCTTTTGATTTAAGTTCAGTTTGTAAATCGCGGGCGGTAAAATCAATTCCCAAGCCAATTTCTGAAAAATAATTGCGAGCAAATTTTTCCTGAATTTTTTTACCTACTTTATTAATTTTTATAACCAATTCTACCTCGTGGTGCACATCGTTACTAAAACTAGGTAAGTAAAAATCTTCATTGTTTTTAAGCAAAGCAGTATCGGGTTTGCTAAATATTACTGGATTTTCTGGAACGGCATTACCCAATTCCTTGGCATGTTCGCTATAATTACGGCCTACACAAAGTATTTTCATTTATTAATAGTATGAATTTTTGCTACGAATATATTTTAAATATACAATTGACTAAATAATTTGATAATTTCGTTTACAAATTATCAAAAGTGAAACATTACAATCCAAACATCCATCATAGAAAATCCATTCGATTAAAAGGCTACGACTACTCTCGTAAAGGATTATATTTTGTGACCATTTGCTGTAAAAACAGGGCTTGTTTATTTGGTAAAATTGAAAATGGTAAAATGTTTTTAAACGAATCAGGTATAATGATTGAAAAATGGTATTTTGAATTAGAAAATAAATACCCAGATATTAAATGCCACGAAATGATTGTGATGCCAAATCATATACATTTCATTATAGAAAATACGGGCGATATTGCTACTGTACGGGCGAACCTAGGTGTTCGCCCTGATGAAGAAGACGTACGGGCGAACCTAGGTGTTCGCCCTGATGATATTGGGCAGACACATAGGTCTGCCCCAACAACTGCCCCAACTATTGCCCCAACAACGGCAACAACGGACGAACAACAAATTTTTGGTGAACATATTGGATCGCCATTGCATAGGGTTATTCAATGGTTTAAAACCATGACCACCAACGAATATATTCGAGGTGTAAAAAATTTAGGTTGGGAACCTTTTTACAAAAAATTATGGCAACGGAATTATTGGGAGCATATTATTCGTAATGAAAATTCATATCAAAACATTTCAAATTATATAATCAGTAATCCTTCAAAATGGAAAGAGGATAAATTGAATAATTAAAATCATAATTGCAATAAAAACTTTTAATAAAATAATTTACAAAAATCATTCATTATGCTTACAAATACCCTTTACTTTGCGAAGCTTTTGAATAACCAAGTAACTATATTATCTAAACTTTGCAGCGATTTTGGAATTGAGCATGCTGTAATTTGTCCAGGCTCGCGTTCTGCGCCATTGGTGTTTGCTTTTAACCGAAATAAAAACATCAAAACTTACGCCATTGTAGACGAGCGAAGTGCAGGCTATATTGCTCTTGGTATGGCCCAACAATTACAAAAACCGGTAGCCTTAATTTGTACCAGTGGCACTGCTGCTCTTAATTTCTTTCCGGCTATAGCCGAAGCTTTTTATCAAAAAATTCCTTTGGTGGTTTTAACGGCAGATAGACCCTCTGAATTGCTTAATCAGCAAGATGGACAAATGATTAACCAAGTAAATGTTTTTGGTACTCATGTAAGGGGAAGTTTAAATTTAAATAAAGAAAATTCGAATTTCGAATTTCGAATTTCGAATTTGTTAAGCAAATCAATGCTTCCTGTTAAAGGACCAGTGCATATAAATGTGCCTTTAGTGGAACCTTTGTACGAAGATTTAGCAATTTGCAATAAGCAATTTGCTCCCGATGCATCGGGAGGCAATAATGAAATAAAAAATAATGATTTTGATGCTACTCAATTAATCAATGCTTTACAAAAATGTGATTCTAATAAACCAATAGTTATTCTTGTGGGGCAAGGTTTTCCTGACCAAGAATTAGCCTTGGTTTTAAAAAGTTTAGAACAAAAAGGCTTTGTAATTCTGGCTGACGTGGTTTCTAATCAACACGAAAGTAATTCCATTTCAAATTATGATTTGATCATTGCGCAAGCAACACCCGAAATATTAAAAACTTTAGAACCAGATTTAATTATCAGCTTGGGTGGACCTGTTTTATCAAAAGCATTAAAACTTTGGCTAAAAAAACAAAAACCGCAGTTTCATTTTAGAATTCAGCAAGATGATGTTTTGGTAAACACTTACGATAATGTTACCGATTATTTGATTATTGATAATATTACGCCACTAAAATTTATTGCTGAACAATACATTTCCGAAAATTTATTTTTAAATAATTGGCAAAAAATAAATGCCAAAGCAAAACAATCAGTTGCTGATTTTACCCAAAACAATCAAACCGTGTTTAATGAATTGGTGGCTGTAAAAACTATTTTGGAACAATTGCCAAACCAAAGAAAGATACTTTGGACATCGTTAAAGACTACGTCGTGTCTGTTAAAGGCCCATTGACAACGCCAGTGGGCGGCGGCATCCGTAGCTTGAACGTGGCTTTGCGTCAAGAATTAGACTTGTATGTTTG
>JBGSBN010000200.1:0-6121 GCA_041730515.1 Methylacidiphilales bacterium
TACGGAATGCTAATATCCTTTATATTATTTGGGTATAATTGGGTTTCTATATTTTTTTCAACAGCTTCTATTTTTAATAGTTTAGCTTTCAGTTACCTATTTTATTTCGATACAAAAAAAATACCAAGCAATGTAATAAGCATCAAATGGTTCAATGCTGCATTGTTATTCAATATCGTTTCATCGTTTGGTACTTTTGCATTAGCATACATGATGGTAAGCAAACAATTACACCAACACACTTATTTAGCAGCTGTTTATTGGTATTTGCATTTTCAGTATAATGGTTGGTTTTTCTTTGCCTGTATTGGGTTAATTCTTCATGAGGTTAAAATATTACAATCCGATTATAAACAACAAAACATACTTTTTTGGTTATTTTTCATGAGTTGTTTTCCTGCTTATATGTTATCAATTCTTTGGATAAAATTACCAACGGTGTTATTTATTGTTACGGCTTTAGCCGCTTTTTTACAGTTATTTGCTTGGGTTAAATTTGTAATAATTTTCAAAAAATACTTTAATGAAATAAAGCAAAAAACACCTAGATATATTGCGCTAATTATTATTGTATTAGCCATGGCTATGAGTATTAAGTTTTTGCTTCAATTGGGTTCAAATATTCCTTCGGTAAGTAAATTGGCATTTGGTTTTAGGCCAATTGTAATTGCTTATCTTCATTTGGTATTATTAGCTATTATTTCTGTGTTTTTAATTTATTACATGCACTTAAAAGGATTATTTAACAATTCGAAAAATGCCGTTTCATTTACGCTATTATTAATTTTTGGCATTTACTTAAACGAGTTTGTTTTGGGTGTTCAGGGTATTGCTTCATTTGCTTATATTTTAGTTCCATTTACCCAGCAAAGCCTTTTGCTTATTGCCTTGTTAATGGTTTTTTCTATCTTTAAATTGTTTTATATTACCATAAAAACTAAATAAATTTCTAATACTGACAGCTATCAATAAATAGTTTGTTTTGTTAAATTAAATTTGACTACTTTTTTATTTTGAAAAAATACATAGCCATATTGTTACTTCATGCTTTTTTATTGCAGTTATGCAATAAAGTAGGCATTTTTACATGGTTTAAAATCAATCAAAAAGAAATTACCGAGTTGTTTTGTGTAAATAAAAACAAGCCAGAATTAGCCTGTGATGGAAAATGCTATTTAAAGTATAAATTACAAGAAGCAACCGATTTGGAAAACACTACCTCAAGTGTTCCAAATTCAATAATTAAGCAAGTACAAGAAGAGTTTTTGGTGAGCCCAATATTGATTTACAGCAATATTTTAAATACCCAAAAAGTATATTTCCATACCATTATAAACCTCTATTTTCATCAAGTTTCGTTTAGTAATTTTCAACCGCCAAGGGTTTAGTTTTTGTTACAAAATATTGGTGCTTAGTATATAATTAATAAGTACTGTATGCTGCTGTATTTAAGCGGCTTTTAAACACTTTTTTTATTTAAAAATTACAATCACATTTTATGAAAAACATGAAAACTTTAGCCATTATAATGGCAATAAGCGTACAGCTATTTACAGCATGTACCAAAGAAGAAACAGCAAAAGTTACCAACAATATTACCAATGGCGAAGTGCCGATTCCAACCAATTTGGTAAAAATTGGCGAAACCTTTATACTGGGTGCTCAGGCCAAAGCAGTAATTTATAGTTCAAAAGCCTTTTTTGTGGGGTACAATACCATTTATGTAGCCATGTACGATTCGGCTAGTAATACCCGATTAACTGATGGACATTTTAATCTTTCTACTTTAATGGATATGGGTAGCAAAAAACACAGTTCGCCAAGCGAAGTTACAAACGATATGGATTCTTTAACTCAATTATGGAAGGGTGCAGCCATATTTACCATGACCGGTATGTGGCGTTTAGATATAAGTTTTCATAACCATAAAGTTGATTTAGAAGGAAATGGAAGTTTGGTTTCTAACGTTGTTAATCCTGCTAGTGCCATGGTTAAGGTGTTTACCGTGGCTGCCGATGATAGTTCAAAAATAATTGTAACCATGCTTAATCCAACAAACCCCAAAATGGGATTGAATAATTTTGAAATTACTATACATAAAATGGCAGATATGATGAATTTTGTGGCTGTTAAGGATTACTCGGTTGAAATAAACCCAACTATGCCAAGCATGGGCCATGGTTCTCCTAATAATGTAAACCCAACTTATGTGGATAATGGACATTATTTGGGCGTGGTTAATTTTACCATGTCGGGTTTATGGCGTGTGGCACTTACGCTTAAAAAGAATAATGTAGTTTTGGATAACTCGCAAAGTTTCGATATTACTTTTTAAACACCTCATTCATTTTTTATAATTCACTAATTACGGGGCATTTTTGTGCCTCGTAATAGTGTTATTTTTTTGCCCTTATGAAACTAAAAAACACTTTAACAATTATTGTTGTGCTGTTAATTGTCAATAATTTAAAATCTCAGCAAAAGTTAGATTCTACCGTTAAGGATATTCAGCTAAAAGAAGTATTAATTTGCCATGACGATAAAAACCAACAAAATGAAGCGTTTAATTTTTACCGAAGTAGTAAAATAAATAGTACTGAAGATATACTGAGCAGAATAGAAGGTGTTAATTTAATAAAGCGTGGTGCTTTTGGATTAGAACCTACTTTGCGCACTTACAATGCCGGGCAAATAAACATAATGGTGAATGGCATGAAAATGTATGGAGCTTGCACCGATAAAATGGACCCAGTTTCGGCCTATATAGAACCAAGTAATTTGGATAAACTCCAAGTAAATCAAGGAGCAAGCGCAGCTGCCAATGGAAGTACTATTGGTGGAAATTTAAATTTTCAACTTAAAGAAGCAGTTTTTAATACCAAAAACCTCCCTAGCGTTACCGCTTTTTTGCAATACAGTTCTGTAAATAAAGGCTTTAACAATGGAGTAAGTTTAAATTTGAATAAAAATAAAATAGCATTTAGACTGGCTGCTGTTTATAAAAATGTAGGTAATTATACAGATGGAGGCGGCCTTGAAGTAAAATATACCCAATATGAAAAGGTAAATTTGCAGTTAAATACCGTAATTAAATTAGGTAATAATAATAAACTTATTGCAGATATCATTTATGATAAAGGTGTAAATATTGGTTATGCTGCTTTGCCCATGGATGTTTCGAGTGCTACAGGTAAAATAGCTGCATTAACACATCAGGTTTATTTTAAAAAGTTTTTAAATGCCTTGATGGAAACTAAATTGTATTACAATGAAGTAGTACATTACATGGACGATACACGCAGACCCGAAACACCCATGCACATGGATATGCCCGGATGGAGCAATACTGTTGGGTTTTACAGTAAAATAAACTTAGAAAAAAAGAAACACATTTTTGAAACCCGACTAGACGCACACAAAGCATATACGCGTGCCGATATGACCATGTACCCAAAAAATGAAAAAGAAATGTACATGCAAACATTGCCTGGCAATAACTTATTTAATAGCGGGTTATCTATTACCTATAATTACAAAATAAATAAAACCTATGGATTTGGCTCAATGGTACGAAGTGATTTTTACGAACAAAAAGCCATTGATAATATTGGCATTTTACAATGGGAAGGATTTGGGTTTGATGTAAGTAAACAAACTCAAAACTGGCTGCATAATGGCAGTTTTTGGGTAAAACGAAATGCTAAAAATTTAAATTCCAAATTAGTATTAGCTTTTGGCGCACGCATTCCTACTAGTAACGAAAGAATGGGTTTTTATTTATTTAACAGGGCCGATGGATATGATTATATTGGTAACTTAAATTTAAAACCCGAACAAGCTTTGCAGGTTGACTTTATCAATAATTTTACCATTAAAAAAATAGTATTTACCACTACTTTTTTTTATCACCATATTTATAATTATATTTATGCTTACCTATTGCCGCCTGCATACAGCGCCATGACTATTGGTGCTCGCGGAGTTAAAACTTATCAAAACATTGAATATGCCAAGCTAATGGGATTCGAATCTACCATAGGGTTTAAATTACATAATAAAATTTCGTTTAAAGCCAACTTGCGTTATACTTACGGATTGTTAAACACAGGCTTGTATATGCAGCAAGTTCCACCTTTTAAAATTATTAATACCATTCGTTTTCAAAACAAATTATACCAAATTCAGATAGAACATTTTTTTGCCCATTCGCAAAACTTAATTAACCAAAATTTTGGTGAGGTAAATACTGCCGGCTGGCATAGTTTTAATGCTAGGTTTGCGTTTACAAAGTCAATAAAAAAATCTATATTTCAGTTAAATACGGCCATAGAAAATTTGTTTGACCTGAACTATCGAGAGCACCTAGATTGGGGCAATATTCCGCAACCTGGACTAAATTTTATTATTGGCATTAATTATTATTTCAATTAAAAAATAATGGCTTAAAATCATTATTTACTTATGATTGCAAGCATAATATAAACCATTTTCTATGCTAAAATTTGTGCTGATAAATAAATGTAAATTATGAAGAAAGGTATTAAAACCATTATTCCTTTAGCCCTACTATTTAGTGTAAGTTGTAGTTCTAGCACCACCACACCCGAAAATCAAACTTCGGCTACAAGCACTCAGGAAGTAGGGGCTGGCCAATCAGGTGTGCAAGATGAATCTTCGGCACCAAATGTAGTTCAAATAGCCGTAGGTAGTAAAGATCACAGCACCTTGGTAGCAGCTGTTAAAGCCGCTAGTTTGGTAGATGTATTGAGCAATGCTGGCCCTTTTACTGTTTTTGCTCCTGTAAATGCTGCCTTCGAAAAATTACCGGCTGGTACTGTAGAAGGGCTTTTAAAACCCGAAAAATTGGATGACTTAAAAAATATTTTAGAATACCATGTTTATGTAGGTGTTATAAAAGAAGACGGTTTAACCGATGGAAGAATTTTAAACCAAGTAAATGGAGGTAATATTACCATTACTTTAAAAGATGGTAAACCAATAATTAATGGTAAAGCACATATTGTGGCTTCCATTCCTGCAGCTAATGGTATTATTCATGTAATAGATGAAGTATTGCTGCCCCAATAATTGCACATAATATTTTTTGTTTTCAATTTCTAATTCATAAAAGCTGTTTCAAATTTGATACAGCTTTTTTTTATTTAAAAATAGAGCTTGTGGTTAATTATTTTTACTTGGCCTTTTACTTCCATTTTTTTCAATGCTCTTATTACTGTTTCTACCCTTAAACCTAGTAAATTAGCTACTTCTTGCCTTGTATGTGGTACCAACCAATCTTCGTTTGTTAATCCAGCCTTTTGCTTATAATTTTTTAAAAATGCTAATATTTTGTTTTCAGGTTTGTTATGAATAAGCTCGCGTGCTGTAATTGCTTTATTGTAAATTCGCTCCGACAGAATTTGAATAAACTGCCATTGCAAATCGGGGTATTCTCTAAACAATTTATAAATAGAATCTTTACTGATTTTTATTATTACCGAATCTTTTTGAGCAATAGCACTACAAGGATATTTTTTATTTATAAATAAAGGTGGTTCTCCAAAACTATTATCATCATTAAAAATGCCCTGAATGAACTCCTTTCCATCATCGTTAATATTTACCATTTTTACCTTTCCAAGTAATATTTGGTAAAAAAATAATGCCTCTTCTTCTTCATGAAAAATTACTTCATTTTTTTTATATTTTTTGGCAACTGCACCCCAAGTTAACAGAAGGTTTGAATCTATTTTCATAAACTATTTAAAATTAAACTAATCAATAATAATGGGGTATTTTAACAATAAACCAGATAAGCCTGTTGAAGCAAAACGGGCATTTTTCACCTTGTTTACCTCTAGGTCAATTCCATAATTATAGGACTTTCTAAAATCCTTAAAATTTAACAAAATAATCACATTACAAATATGTCTATTAATCAATATTCAAAAATATACATTTTTTTTAAATAGACAATATTAATTTTAAAATTGATGAGAAAAAAGGTGCTGTGCGTCGCTGAGAATAAGTACTTAGTCTTTAAAAACTTTACGTTCCTCATATTTATATAAATCCTTAGTAAAAAGCAAAAATACATATTCTAGTTTACTCTTTATAAATT
>JBGSBN010000201.1:0-6054 GCA_041730515.1 Methylacidiphilales bacterium
GCTATTAACAATTGATTTTTGACAATATCAACTCCTGTAATTTCCTCGGTAACGGTATGCTCCACTTGTATGCGTGGATTTACTTCTATAAAAAATACATTTTCGTCCTTATCAACTAAGAACTCAACTGTACCCACATTATTGTAATTTACTTTTTTACAAATAGCTACTGCATAACCGTATAACTTCTGCTTGGTTTCAGCTTTTAAACTTGGGCTTGGCGCCATTTCCACCACTTTTTGAAACCTGCGCTGAACCGAACAATCACGTTCAAATAAATGGATTAAGTTACCATAATTATCGCCCATAATTTGCACTTCAATGTGCTTGGGTTGGTCAATAAATTTTTCGAAGAAAATAGTACCATCGCCAAAAGCTACTTGGGCTTCATTTTTTGCTTCATTAAACTGCTGTTCTAAATCGGCCATATTGCGCAATACACGCATACCTCGTCCGCCACCGCCAGCAGCTGCTTTTATCATAATTGGCAAACCAATTCGGGTAGCTTCTTGCTGTGCAATGGCAACATTGGTTAAATCAATTTTACTATCCTCAATTATAGGAACTTGTGCTTCAATGGCTACTTTTTTTGCCATTACTTTATCGCCAAGGTTAAGCATTACTTGTGGCTCAGGACCAACAAATACAATGCCTTCCTCTTTACAACGTTGGGCAAACTTTGCATTTTCACTTAAAAAACCATAACCAGGATGAATGCCATCTACTTCATATAGTTTAGCTATTCTTATAATTTCCTCAATATCTAAATAAGGCTTTAAAGGTTCAGTTTCATCACCTATTTGGTAGCTTTCGTCAGCCTTATACCTATGCAATGAATACCTATCTTCATAAGTATAAACTGCTACAGTTTTAATTTTCAACTCGTTTGCAGCGCGCATAACTCGTATAGCAATTTCGCCTCGGTTAGCTACCAATAATTTTTTCATAATTTAGTAATAAATTGTACAAGCAAATTATAAAAATTATTGTATAAAAAAAAGGAAACTTTATATAATCAAATTGTGAATTGTATAATTATTGACCTACAACAAAATAAACTTGCTAAAATGAAATGGTTGTGGTAAATAAAATCATCAATAAACCATCTACCTAATTAATTTTAGGAAAGTATTATTTAATAACTACCTTTCGGGCCTTATTTTAAATAAAATGGCAATAGAAGCAAATAAGGTTGTTACTTTACACTACAAGTTATCGAACCACAAAACAGGAGAAAAAATTGAAGAAACTTCTCTAGAACATCCAATGGTATTTTTATTTGGCACAGGTGCAGTAATTCCTGAGTTTGAAATAAACTTACATGGTAAAAACATTGGCGATACTTTTGAATTCTCCATTGAATCGGCAAATGCTTATGGCAATTCTAATCCAAACGAAATAGTTCAAATTCCGGTTGATGCATTTTTAGATGAAGATGGAAACATGGAAACTGAGTATGTATATGTTGGTGCTGTTGTTCCTATGAACGATGAAGAAGGAAACCAACTTACAGGTACTGTTTTAGCTATTACTAATACTTATGTAGAAATGGATTTTAACCATCCTTTAGCTGGAACTGACTTAAAATTTGAAGGTGAAATAGTTGGCATTAGAGAAGCTACTGCCGATGAATTAACTCATGGGCACGCTCATGGTGCTGACGGACACGCTCAACACTAAAACTGAAAAAGCTGCTTTTTATAAAGGCAGCTTTTTTTTGAAGTATGAATTTTCTTAAGTATGAATGTTGAAATATGAAATTGTTTGGGAAAGTGAGAAATGTGAGTTGGGAAATGCGAAGTGAGAGTATTTCATCATTCAACATTTATAATTCATAATTTAATGTCGTTGAGCGAGGCCCGATAACTATCCCATATAATTCATTATCTATTAAGTAAATAACAATAATGAATAAACAAGTGAATTTTAATAAAATTACATAGATTTGTATAAATTAACAAATGAAATAATGAAACAAAAAATTAATACAATCGCTATTTTATTATTTTTATCAGCATTAATTGCTTGTAATAGCAATTCAAGTGAAAATAAAAATTCAGAAAAAAACGCTTTACAAAACAGTAGTAACGATTCTACAATTGTAATTGCGGAACTAAATGGTGGGGTTCCATCATTTGTTGCAGACTCTAATACTTTAAGAAATGATTGGCAAAAATTTATTTCTAACCAAGCTGAATTAGGTTCGTGTCAATTAAATAAAATAGAAATCCTTGCTGGTGTTGATTCTAGTGGCGCTAATAAATATTATTTAATTGTTTCTGGAACCATTAATAATGAAAATATGAAATCAACAATTCTGCTAGAACAAGGAGGTTCAAATTGTTTAGTTGTAATGGGCTATACCCTTTCTTGTACCACAAAAGCTTGTGCCGAAGAAGATCTAGGTTGTGTTCCAAAAGTTACATCATGTTCTCCTTGCAATAATAAAGGAGCATGTACAAAAACCATTACCAATTCTCCTACAGCAATTTTTCCTTCAGTTGAACCAAGTACTTGTCAAAATTAAACAGATTTTATTTTTAGAAATTAATATAAACGCCATTTATCTTACGATGAATGACGTTTTTGTTTGCAATAAAATAAAATAATTTAGTATTAAAATATATTTTGAAAATCCTTTAACTATAATAGTTTTGCCGTAACAGTTGTTAGTTGTCAGTTAATAGTTGACAGCAATAATTTCTAACAACTAACAACCATCAACAATCAACTAAAAAAAATGCAAGAACTAGTAAACCAATTAAACGAAAATTTAGCTAAAGTATATTTAGGTGGAGGAGCAAAAGCAGCTGCCAAACAAAAAGAAAAAGGCAAAATGTTGGCGCGTGAACGGGTAGAATATTTATTAGATAAAGATAAACCTCAAATTGAAATTGGTGCTTTTGTTGGACAAGATATGTATGCCGAACATGGCGGTTGCCCAAGTGGTGGCGTTGTTGTGGTAATGGGTTATGTAAGCGGAAAACAATGTATTGTAGTAGCAAATGATGCAACTGTAAAAGCGGGTGCATGGTTTCCAATTACTGCTAAAAAGAATTTACGCGCTCAAGAAATTTCAATTGAAAACAAAATTCCAATTATTTATTTGGTGGATAGCGCAGGTGTTTATTTGCCTATGCAAGATGAAATATTTCCAGATAAAGAACATTTTGGACGAATATTTAGAAACAATGCAGTAATGAGCAGCATGGGAATTACACAAATAGCTGCTGTAATGGGAAGTTGCGTAGCTGGTGGAGCTTATTTGCCCATTATGAGCGATGAAGCCATGATTGTAGATAAAACAGGTTCTATTTTCTTAGCTGGAAGTTATTTGGTAAAAGCTGCCATTGGCGAAGACATAGATAATGAAACCCTTGGAGGTGCTTCTACTCATTGTGAAATTAGTGGTGTAACAGATTATAAATTTGCCAACGATGCAGATTGTTTAGATAGAATAAAACGCATTATTAGTAAAATTGGCGATTACGATAAAGCAGGTTTTAACCGCATTGAATCAGTTGCGCCTGCTAAAAGCATGGACAATGTTTACGAAGCTGTTGCTAATTTCACCAAACCTTTTGATGTAATGGAAATTATTCATCGTTTAGTGGATGCTGATAGTTTTGATGCTTACAAAGAATTATATGGTAAAACCATTACTTGTGGTTATGCAAGAATAGATGGTTGGGCTGTAGGAATTGTTGCTAATAATCGACAAGTTGTTAAAGCCAAAAAACCAAAACAAAGCGCAGCCGATAATCCAGTAGAAATGCAAATTGGAGGTGTAATTTATAGCGATAGTGCCGATAAAGCAGCGCATTTTATTATGAATTGTAACCAAAAGAAAATTCCTTTATTATTTTTGCAAGATGTAACCGGTTTTATGGTTGGAAGCCGCAGCGAACATGGTGGAATTATAAAAGATGGAGCAAAATTGGTAAATGCTCAAGCCAATTCTGTTGTTCCAAAATTTACTATTATAACAGGCAACAGTTATGGTGCTGGAAATTATGCCATGTGTGGTAAAGCTTATGACCCACGTTTAATTGCTGCTTGGCCAAATGCTAATATTGCAGTTATGGGTGGCGCACAAGCCGCCAAAGTTTTATTGCAAATAGAAGAAGCTAGCCTAAAAGCCAAAGGCGAAGTGATTACTGATGAAAAGAAAGAAGAATTGCTTAAAACAATTACCGATAGATACACCAAACAAACATCGCCTTATTATGCAGCAGCACGCTTATGGATTGATGCCATTATTAATCCTATAGATACACGCAAATGGGTAAGTATGGGAATAGAAGCAGCTAACCACGCGCCTATTACCAAAGAATTCAGACCAGGAGTAATTAGGGCGTAAAGTCCGTCAGACGATTGAGCATAGGCCTTTGGGCGGCAAGGCGTCAGACGGATATGCAACTTCCGTCAGACGATTGAGTTTAGGCATTTGGGAAGGAAGGCGTCAGACGGATAATATACTGAATATCCGTCAGACGATTGAGTGCTGGCATTTGGATGGCAAGGCGTCAGACGGATTTAGTACTAACATACAAAAATTGCCTAACAAAATAACTAAACTAAAAATGAAAAATCTTAAAAATGTAGTTGCTATTATCGTGTTGTTTTTTGCGGCAAATGCTTTGGCTCAACGAGGTGGCAGTGTAAAAAATTACAACTTTAACAAATCAATTGTAGTTTATACCACCAAGCTTAAAATTACTCAGCAAAAAATGGTTGAGTTTATCTCACTAAACGCTCAAAAATTGGTAAATAGTATGATGAGTGAAAATCATTTAAAGTTTGAATTTGTACTAGATAAGCTGAAACTAAAAAAATTAGATTCGTTAGTGGCTACTTTTGGCTATTTAAGCGAAAGTAATTACAGCACTACCAATTTTAATGATAGAATTGAGCAACTTAAAAATGAACTAATAGACGAGCAAGAAAAGTTAGCTAAATATTCAAGTAAAGCAGATTACATTTTTGAAACTGAAAAAAACATTTCAAGGATTAAAAAAAATATCAGAGAAATTGATGTGAACGATTCGTTAGTTTGGGTAAGCCTAAATGTTTACAATGAAATGAGTACCCCAAGTAATTCTGGTAGTAGCCGAGTTTCGTTTGTAAATATGCCTGGTTTTGAGGTTGGTTATTTATTTGTAGAAAACCCTAAAGCAGGTTTATCAAGTAATGCCTATCAGTCGCTTACATGTAAGTATATGTTTACTAGAGGCAAAAGTTTTATTAATTTGGGTGTTTTTAAAGATGCTAATGCTAGTGCTACTGATAGTTCACGAATTAGGGAATTATTTCTAATAAACTTTGGACAAGATTTTTATCCTCGCCATTTTGGAAGAGGCAAGCGACAATTTTTGAATCTTTATACGGGCTATCAGTTGGGTGGTTTTATAACAAACAGAAATAACGATAATACCAGCAGTTTTATTCCAAATGCCAATGTTTCGTTAGGTTTAGAATTGTATAAATCAAAATATATTTTGTTGGATAATAAAGTAAGTTATTTTTTACCTTTAAATGATTTGAACCGAAATTTGAGAGGCATTTTGTATAATATTTCGATAAACTTTGTGTTTTAAGCCAATAAAAAACTATTCATTTTTTATAATTTTATAAACTATATTTAAATCATTTGTTCGAAGGTTTAAAAAGTAAATACCTTTGCGGGAAGGCTTCCGGGTGGCTAGGCGTCAGACGGATAATATACTGAACTTCCGTCAGACGATTGCGAGTAGGCATTTGGGCGGCAAGGCGTCAGACGGATATGCAACTTCCGTCAGACGATTGAGCGTAGGCCTTTGGGCGGCAAGGCGTCAGACGGATAATATACTGAACTTCCGTCAGACGATTGAGCGTAGGCCTTTGGGCGGCAAGGCGTCAGACGGATAATTTACTGAACTTCCGTCAGACGATTGAGCGTAGGCCTTTGGGCGGCAAGGCGTCAGTCTGATAATTTACTGAACTTCCGTCAGACGATTGAGCATAGGCCTTTGGGCGGCAAGGCGTCTGACGGAAGTTGCATATCCGTCTGACGCC
>JBGSBN010000202.1:0-5929 GCA_041730515.1 Methylacidiphilales bacterium
TAAGGACCTAAATAGCTACTTTTGCCCAACTTTAAAAACAAGCAATATTGCTTTATGTTAAAAAAAATACTTTTTATTCTTTGTGTATTGGCTTTTGCTAACTTAGCTAAAGCTCAAAGAAATAACGATAAACCTTACGTGGCCGATACCACCCATTGGAGTAAGCCTAAAAAAGCAACTTATTTAGCTTTGGTACCTGGTTTAGGCCAAATTTACAATAAAAAATATTGGAAACTTCCTATTGTGTATGGTGGGTTTGCTGCTTTAATTTACTCTGTATCATTTTATCAAAACCAATACGATATTACTCGCCAAGCGGTGTTAGATAAAAATGCAGGAAGACCCATTTCCGACCCAACTCTTCAGCCTTTAGATGCTGCTAATTTGGTTTCTCTTAGAGATTTTTATCGCGAAAACCGCGATTTATCTTGGATTGGAATTGGAGGTTTATATGCTTTGCAAATTATAGATGCAGCAGTAGATGCGCATTTGCAAGAATTTGATGTAAGCGAAAACCTAACTTTAAAATGGCAACCTGATTTTAGAGTTCAAGCTGGAAGCTCATTTGTAGGAGCCACTTTAAAGTTAGAATTTTAGTTTGTAAATACTTTTATTTTAGTTTTTTATAAACTTAATTGATTTGCCGTTTGCTGTTTTAATAAAATACATGCCTACGCTTAATTCCGCTACATTTAGTACATTATTTTGGTATGGTTTAATGGTCTCTTCCAATTTTAATTCACCAAGCATATTGTAAATTGTTATTAGATTTGATTGGTTTAAATGAGCACCACTAATTGCAATGTTTAATTCGTTAGTAGTTGGATTTGGATAGGCAAACAATGTTTCAATACCTGAAACTTCATCAATGGCAGTAGTTCTATCTAATTGAATAATTTTTGTTTCAAATGGCAACAAATTAATGCCGGTACCTACTTGGTCGTTTATGGTTAAAAATTCAGTTTCATTATTCAAAATATCTTTCGATTTAAAACTCCCATTACTCCAATTTAAAGTATTTAAACTGGTCATTAGGTTGTTGCTACTTCTATTTGCAGTATTAACTAAAACCAAATAGTTCTGGTTATTATAGGTTCTTAAAAACGAATATACTGCTGAATCTGAACAGATAATATTTTGGTAAGTTCCTACCGATAGTGCAGGTGTGGCATTTCTAGTCTGAATCAATTTTTTGTAATAACTCAAAAGCGAATTGCTATCGGAATTCATCAGTTGCACATTATAGCTTGTATAGTTAGAGTTAACGACATACCAAGGATTTACGGTGCTAAATCCTGCTGCACCAGCACTACTCCATTGCATTGGTGTTCTAATTCTTTCATCGGGTTTGCTTCCTTTCATACCTATCTCTTCACCATAGTATAAATAAGGAGTTCCGGGCAATGTTAAATAAATTGAAGCAGCTGTTTTCAGTTTATTAATATCACCATTAATTTCATCAAATACGCGATTTTGGTCGTGGTTGGTTAAAAAAGTACTGAATTTATTGAACTGCAAATTATCGTAAGCATATTTTATTTCGGTTCGCAATGCTTGCGTATTATTGGTTTTCATTACGTTTAAAATATTGCTTGCCAAGTCAAATTCAAAGCAATTATCTAGTTTGTTATTGTAATTTTTAACAGTACTCGTTGCAGTCCAAACCTCGCCTACAGTTAAAAAATCAGGATTCAATGATTTGCAGTAAGCATTAAAATCGGCCCAAAATTGAAATGTTTCTGGTTGGTTCATTAAATTGCTGCCATTTTCATATAAATACATGGCTGCATCTAGTCTAAAACCATCTACTTTTATGCTATCTATCCAAAATTTGGCCGCATCAAAAATACTGTCTTTAACTGGCTGATAATTATAGTTTAAATCTGGCATTTCGCTCCAAAACAGTGCGTAATAATTACTGCTGTTTTTTGTGTACCATACATCTTGCCCCCATGGGCCTTTATAAGTTGGTTTAGTGCTGTTCCATCTGTAAAAATCGCGGTAAAAAGGGTCGTTAGCAGCCGATTTTACAAACCATGGATGTTGGCTTGATGAATGATTAATTACAAAATCAATAATTATTTTTATGCCTCTTTTATGGGCTTCGGTTATCAAATTTTTAAAATCGGCTAAGGAACCATATTGAGGGTTAACGGCTTTGTAATTAGTTACATCGTAACCATGGCTACTAGGCGATGCATTAATTGGCATTAACCAAATTCCTTTAATACCTAAATCGTTTGTGGTAGTAGAATCGCCATCGTTCAAATAATTTAATTTCAATGTCAATCCATTAAAATCACCAATTCCATCTGCATTACTATCAAAATAACTGCGTACAAATATTTCGTAAAAAACAGATTGATTCCACCAATTAGTAGCAGGTTGGGCCATTATTAGAGTTGGAGTTATAAAACATAAGGTAATTATAAGTTTTTGTAAGTTTTTTTTCATGTTACGATAGTAAGTATAATTATTTGGAAAGCATAAGCAGTAACATAAACCTTTCATATTTTATTGCCATATTACTTTAATTACATCGTATCATATTTTATAACTTTTTTCAATAATTAATACAACCTAATTTATTGTACAAGAAATTGTTAAACACAATTACATTTTTAATTATAACCTAAATAACATTGCTAAAATTATTCTACTTTCATTTTTAACTAAATCTGGTTTCCAATTTGGATCTAATTGAGAAGTAGTATAACCAGTTTGTGAGGTTACACCGCCTTTACCTGCAAAGTAAGGCACACTTGTATTTCTGTAAACCATTTCAAGTCTAAATGTAATACTTTGGTTAGGCATAAAATCAAAATTGGTTGAACAATCCCATCCCGTAAATTGATCGCCAGGATTGGCAGTAAAAGGAAATGCACCTTCAGTTTGTGTTGGATTATTTGGGTTTGGTAATGGGCTTGCTTGTCCAGTTGGGTATAATACTAAGTACCTTCCGGGATTGGTCATTATACCTCCACCAATAGTCCAAGCACATTTGTTTTTGGCAAACCAAATTCTATTGTAAAACATGGCACTTACAAAGTATTGTGCAGGTCCTTCAGTTGAATCGCCATTGGTTAATCCATTTACACCTCCACCTTTTTCAAAACCAAAATCACCTGTTAATGAAAATGCCATTTTGGTAATGCCTTTTGATAATGGTTTGTTAAAATAACGAACCAATAAACTATTGTCTGTATGAAACCTTTTTCTATCCTGAATTCCAGCTGCATCTGTTCCAAAATAATTATTGGTAAGTATTTTTAAATGGCTATTTGGTGTCCAAGTAATATTTCCACCAATGCCTGGCATAGAATTAAACTTGCCATAGCTTTGCCATCCATTAATAATCCAAGGTTCTATTTTCAGGTATTTGGTTGGATGTATTTGAAACCGTATTCCATTAAAAAACCATGGTGTATTATCTGATGTAAATTATGCTTGGTATTCCCAATTTTCGGCTTGATAAAAGGAATTTAAACCAATATACGACATAAAAAGTCCTGCATCTATATTAATGCCATACCATTTGTTAATATGATAACCGGCATATGCTTCGCTTAAATACCGATATACATTTGCCAATTGATACTGACCTTTGTAAGGACTTAGGTCGTTCCGTGGAACTACTTGCGAACGTGCTCCAAATTGTGTCATAATTCTAGCTCTTGCATTTTGATAAGTAAAATCGCCACCAAAATGCAATGCCGACAGTTGAACTTCATTGTTTCTTGCCAAAGCAGTAGAACCTACTACAGTATTGTCGTTTGGATGGTTAAATGAGTAAGTATAGTTTACATCAATAAAAATACTTGGAATAAAATAGGGTCTATTTTTAAAAACAGAAGAGTCTCTTCTGTCATTTCCATTTTGCCAAGTTTGATCTATCCCTTCAAATGGTTCTCCCAGTTGTTGTGCCTTAATATAATTGTTAATTAATAGTACTCCAAAGCACATCATTAAGAAAATTGATTTTGAAAATTTTGTCATGTTGATTGGTTATTTGATTGATTTTTTTAAAACAATATTTAGTTTGTAAGTATGATAATAACAGTCGTAATTATTTAAATCATCATCGCTTTTAAAATACATATCTAGTAATTCATGAAATTCATAATTATTAGGATATTCGTTTTTCAAATTCCATTTATTGAGCGAAAACAAAGGGGTTTTAGCATTTACACTGAAATAGTACTTTGTAATCGTTTCAGTATTTTTATATCCACCATTTGTTGTTTGTTTGTATAGTACTATAGTATGGTTAAAACTTATTATTTGATAATTGCTTCTTTTGTTTAACCTGTAACAAATGCCTTCTTTATCTCTAAAAGCAAAAACAGAATCTTTAAAAAATTGATATGCAGTATCTCCAATTATTATTTTGATAAAATGGTTATGGGTAAATTCATTCAAATGAAATTTGTATTTTCTTGCTTCAATTGGTGAGTAAGTAATTTTATTGTTTATAAAATCATTAGCTGTTAAATAAATACCTTGTAACTTGTTTTGAGCAAATAGTTTATGACTAAAAAACAGGGTTACAAATAGAAATAGAAAAAATGGTTTTAATATACTTGATAACGCCCTAATAAACATGGCACAAAGGTGCTCATTATGTTATAGGCAAAATGTAAAAGGTGGTGTAGTTTTTATAAAGAAAATATAAAGAATTATGGATATGAAATTTCACTTTGAGGTAAACTGTAATTGCAACTTTTCCTGATTAAACAAATCGATAACCAACGCCATTTTCAGTAAATATATGTTGCGGTTGATTAGGATTGGTTTCAATTTTTTTGCGTAACGTTCCTACAAATACTCGTAAATATTGTGTTTCAGTTTGCGCACCTACTCCCCAAATTTCTTTTAAAATATATTGATGTGTTAATACCCTTCCTTCGTTTTTTGCAAGTAAAACCAACAAATTATACTCGGTGGCGGTTAACTTTAAAAATTCATTATTTTTAGATACCGCTCTAGCTATCACATCTATTTCTAAATCACCACAAATAATTTTACTTTCATTATTTGTTGGTTGGTTTCGTTTTATTGCAGACCGTATTCTAGCCAATAATTCTGCACTTCTAAAAGGTTTGGTTAAATAATCGGTTGCTCCATTATCTAAGGCCGACACAATATCGGCTTCACTATTCAAAACTGAAAGTATTATAATGGCTTTATTGTACCAAGTTCGTAATTCTTTAAGCACTTCATGTCCATTTTTATCGGGCAATCCAATATCTAATAAAATCAATTCAGGTGGATGGTTTGCTGCTAATATAATTCCTTCTTTTCCTGTTTCGGCTTGCCATACTTTATAGTCATTACTTTCTAAAGTTATTTCAAGTAGTTTCCTTATTTGTGGTTCATCATCAATTATTAATATTTCAGCCTTATTCATTATTTAATAATTTATTTTTGATATTTCTGAAGGAATTTTGACTGTAAAAATTGCGCCTTTATCTTTATTATTTTTTGCTAATACTTGCCCATTATGTGCTTCAACAAAACCTTTTACAATAGATAAACCAAGACCACTTCCACCTGTTTTTGTGTGAGGTAATCTATAAAATTTATCAAACAAAAATGGGATTTCATGCTCTGGTATTCCGTTCCCGTTGTCCGAAACAGTAATCATGCAATAATTTAATTGAAGTGAAGCTTTAATTGTTATCGTTGCATTTTTAGGGGTGTAATTAATGGCATTATGTAATAAATTCTGTAGCACTTGCTCTATCAAACCTCTGTCATATTTAAATAATGGCAAATGTTCATGAGGTTCAAAAATTATGGTTTGATGATAAGTGTGAATATGTTTTTGTATGATTGAATTAATAAGTTCATTTGTGTCACACCAATCAATATTTGGTTTCAACATGCCAGTTTCTAGTCTGCTCATATTCAGTAAATTTTCAACTTGTCT
>JBGSBN010000203.1:0-5924 GCA_041730515.1 Methylacidiphilales bacterium
AGTGCCCGATAGTGCGCAGGTTTGGATTAACCAATCGCAATAATAAACTATATTTTATTTACCAAAAACTCTTTTTAAAATATCGGTTACTTGGTGTAATGGATCTTGACGAATTAATTTTTCTTGTTGCTCTAATTTTAAGAACAAACCATCAAGCGCTTTTTGAGTAGTATAGGTTGCTAATGAATTTTGATTAATTTTAGCAAACAACATACCATTTACAGAAGCTAAATTATAGCCATCAATTAAATTTTTATAAGCAGTTTCGGCTGAATAACCCATAACCAAAGGCTTGCTTAGCGATGTTCTGATTTTGGGAGCAAACGCAGCAGTAAGTTGCTGATAAGTATTGTTTTTTAAAAACACAGTAGCTGCATTTTGATTTCCTTTTAAAATATTAAATCCATCTTGAATACTCATATTGGTAATGGCATTTACAAATATGCTTTTAGCTTGTGGAGCGGCATCTTCAGCAGCTTTATTAATAGCTATAATGGCATCATTTAATAATTTTTGTCCACCAGGAATTTTAGCTAAATTAGTTACAATTGGTTGTGCTTCGGCAGGTAAAGCAAGTTTTATTAACTCATTACCCAAATACCCATTTACCCTACTTAACGAAAATACTGAACTATCAATACCAACACTTAAAGCATTTTTCAAACCTTTAATTACTTCTTCGTTAGATAAAGGTATTTTTATATTACCCACATTACCAACTCCCGGTTGCTTAGCCAATTCGTTTAAAACATCGCACGATGAAATGCTAACAATAGCTAAAAATGTACTTACATAAATAATTAATTTCTTCATAGGCTGCAATTTTAGTATTTTATTTTTACAAATAATTGGAATTATACACATCATTTATATATTGCACGCTACAAAACAAAAAACAGAATAATAAATTATGAGTAAATCAACTACAGGACATCCAAAAGGTTTATACCTACTGTTCATAACTGAAATGTTTGAGCGTTTTAGTTATTATGGTATGCGTGCCATTTTTATTTTATTTCTTACAAAGGCTTTATTATACGACAAAGCACTTAGTTCTGATATTTATGGAAGCTATACTGGTTTAGTATATTTAACGCCTTTAATTGGAGGTTATATGGCTGATAGGTATTGGGGTAACAGAAAGTCAATTATTATTGGTGGAATAATGATGGCAATTGGACAATTTTTTATGTTTTTAAGTGGCTCCTTCTTTTCCGAAATAGAAATAGCTCGCGTTTTAATGGTTATAGGGTTGGGTATGTTAATATTCGGAAACGGATTTTTCAAACCAAATATTTCAACCATGGTTGGTCAATTATATCCAAAAGGCGATAAAAGAATAGATGCTGCATTTACTATTTTCTATATGGGAATAAACTTAGGTGCATTTCTTTCTCCATTAGTTTGCGGTGGTTTAGGCAACACAGGAAATCCAGCTGATTTTAAATGGGGCTTTTTAGCAGCATCGGTAGGTATGGTTATTAGTACAGCAATTTTTATTTGGCTAAAAAATCATTACATCGTAGGTCCAGAAGGTGAACCAATTGGAGCCGTACCAAATGCAGAAAGAAATAAAGAAAGTGCTTCAACTGATTCAAAATCAGACTTTACTCAAAAACAAATTTTTACTTGGCTTGGTATTGAAGTAGCTTTATTTGTTTTATTTTATTTATTAGGACAAGGTGTTATTGGTTCATTTATCTTCTCTTTATCAGTTGCTGCTCCTGGATTTATTATTTCAGATAACAGTTTAAAGAAAGAAGAAAAGGAAAGAATTTGGGTTATCTATATTGTAGCATTTTTTGTTATTTTCTTTTGGGCTGCGTTTGAACAAGCAGGGGCTTCACTAACTTTCTTTGCCGATGAACAAACTAATAGAGAAATAGGATTACAATTATCTCAAAAAACATTGATATCTATTTATGGTATTTTAGCTGCTATTTTAGCCTTTTTAGGATTTAAAGTATTTACCAAAATGCTAAATGAACAAAAAGGTGTACGTGAATTAATTTTATTGATTATTGCAGCAGTAATTGGTAGCTTAATTTATTTAATTACGGGTATTCCAGAAAAGGGTCAGTTTATAGAATCAATACCTGCAAGTGCTTTTCAATCGGTTAATGCCATTGCAATTGTTATTTTTGCACCATTATTTTCAATTCTTTGGACTTTTTTAGGACAAAAAAATATAGAGCCCGCATCGCCTTATAAACAAGCAATTGGATTAATGTTATTAGCCATAGGATATGCAGTAATTGCTTTGGGTGTAAAAGGAATTGAACCTTCAACTAAGGTTAGTATGATGTGGTTATTAAGTTTATACTTAATTCATACTTTTGGAGAATTATGTTTATCGCCTATTGGTTTATCAATGGTAAACAAATTAGCACCAGTCAAATTTGCTTCATTATTAATGGGAGTTTGGTTTTTATCGACTGCATCAGCTAATAAATTTGCAGGAACCTTAAGTTCATATTACCCAGAAACAATGATTACTGTTTCTGCTATTCAAACTCAACAAACTGAAAAAAATATTGTTATTTGTGAAAAACTTGGCGATTCAACCAATTTTCAAAAAATAAATAACGTTGCTTATGTAAGTATTGATTTGATTAATTTGGAAAAAATCTCGAAAGAAACTAAAGCAGATGTAGTTAAAAATATTTTCACAAATTCAATAATTAAAGAAAAATCATTCTTAGGTTATACTATTAATAGCTTGTATTCATTCTTTATGTTATTTGTATTTATGGCAGGTGTTGCTTCAGTTATATTATTCTTTTTAAGCAAACGCTTATTAAAAATGATGCACGGAGTGCAATAAGACTCAAACAATAAATAGAAAAAGCCTTATAATCTCTATGATTGTAAGGCTTTTTTTATGACTTATAATTAACTAATTTGCATTTATACCTCAATTAGTTTTACCAATTCACTAAGTTTATCAGCATCTTCTTTTTTCTTATCGGTGCGCCAACGCAAAATACGCGGAAACCTCAAAGCAATGCCACTTTTATGCCTTGACGAATAATTAATACCTTCAAAACCTAGTTCAAACACCAACTCCGCATTTACACTCCTAACTGGCCCAAATTTTTCGCGTGTATTTTGTTTTATCCACGCATCTACTGCCACTAATTCTTTATCGGTTAAGCCGCTGTATGCTTTGGTAAAAGGCACCAACTCGCCTTCATTATTCCAAATAGCAAAAGTGTAATCAGTATATAAATTAGCCCTTCTGCCATGGCCTTTTTGCGCATAAATTAAAACAGCGTCTACCGTGTATGGTTCTAATTTCCATTTATACCAATCGCCTTTTTTGCGCCCAACTTGGTAAACTGATGTTTTATTTTTAAGCATCAATCCTTCGGCCATTAATTGCCTTGCATCGGCTCTAATTTCTGTTAATTCTTCCCAATTGTTAAACTCAATGGCGGGTGATATTTTCAGAAAATCATTATTAGCAGCTTGAACTATTTCTGCTAACCTAAGCCTTCTTTCGGCTAAAGGTTGTTGCCTGTAATCTTGGCCATCTAGCTCCAATAAATCGTAAGCTATAATTGCCACAGGCACATCAGTTAAATACTTTTTCGAAACATTCTTGCGGGTAATACGTGTTTGCAAATCGTTAAAATTGAGTATTTTATTGTTTTTATAACCCACCAATTCGCCATCAATAACGGTTCCATTGGGTACATTATGAACCAAACTTAACAACTCTGGAAATTTATTGGTAACCAACTCCTCGCCCCTACTCCATATATAAATTTGATTGTTTCGCACAATTAATTGCGACCTTATTCCATCCCATTTGTATTCAGCCTGCCAATTATTAGCCAAGCCTAAATTAGTTAATTCATCATCTAAGGCATAAGCCAAATAAAACGGATATGGCTTTGATAAATCATCGCTATTATTTTGGGTAAAAAGCAACTCATTAAAAGTAGTATTCTGCGCATCCCAATTACCCATTAACCTATGCGCAAGGGCATTTTCAGTAATATTAATTGCTTTAGCCAAAGCCTTAACCACCAATTTTTGCGAAACCCCAATTCTAAAACCACCTGTGCAAAGTTTATTAAATACAAAACGCTGGTTAACATCTAAATGCAACCATGCATTGCAAATAAATTCTTTTCTCAATGGTTCTTCCGCTCCTTTAAGTTGCACCATTTCATCAATCCAAACATGTAAGGGTTTATCAATGACAGTTTCGCTCAAAGGCAAAATATTGCTTATGGTTTCGGCTAAATCGCCTACTATTTGATAAGTTTCGTCAAAGAGCCAATTCGGTATTTCGGCTAATTGCGCAGCCCAAAGTTTTAGTTCCGATGTTTTAGCAATTGATTTAAATTTTCTATCGCATAAAATGGCCAATACCCAAATTTTATCTAACTCATTGGCTTGTAAAAAATACTGGCACAATGCATCTACCTTTTCGTTGGTTTTAGTAGTTTGGTCTAAGGTTTTATATAATTGAGCAAAATGTTGCAAGGCAATGAATTTAATTATAATAAAGCATTTGTTTTAAAATAGTTTTTGCTCTGAGGTGTTAATTAGTAATGTTTGAACTAATAAAAGGATAATTTATTATTCTATTAGCAATAGAAAACATCCCCCTTGCCCCCTTCGCCATAGCGCAAGTCCAATTCACAAGGGGGAAGCGTTTAATGCAGCATTTATTATTTCTTTAGATTATTAAATAATAACAATTATATAAAGCTCCAAAACTTTTCCAAGGAAAGGGCTTCATTCATGCATATACCAAGTTTAGCTTTGATTATTCATAATTCATCATTTATAATTCATGCTTCGGCTTCGCTCAGCAACCGTAATTCATAATTTATAATTCATATTTCCTTATTTAATAAAAGCAAAGAAAATTACTACATTCGCGCTTGTGCGAAATCCAAATTTAAACCCTGAAGATAGCAATTTAACCAACGCTGAAAAAGAGCTTGAACGAGTATTGCGTCCACGATTATTTGATGATTTTACTGGACAAGAAAAAACCATTGAAAACCTAAAAATATTTGTACAAGCTGCCAAACAACGTGGCGAAGCTTTAGACCATGTGCTTTTACATGGCCCCCCAGGTTTGGGTAAAACTACTTTAAGCATTATTATAGCCAACGAATTAGGCGCTAATATAAAAACCACCAGCGGCCCTGTATTAGAAAAAGCAGGCGATTTAGCAGGATTATTGACCAATTTAGAAAAAGGCGATGTGCTTTTTATTGACGAAATACATCGTTTAAGTCCGGTAGTAGAAGAGTTTTTATACTCGGCTATGGAAGATTATAAAATTGATATTATGATTGATAGCGGCCCCAATGCACGCAGCATTCAATTAGAAATAGAACCGTTTACTTTAATTGGTGCCACTACCCGCTCCGGATTATTAACTTCACCATTACGAGCACGTTTTGGAATCAACTCGCGTTTGCAGTATTACGACAAGGCATTAATGAAAACCATTATTGAACGCAGTTCAACCATTATGAACTCAATAATAGACGAAGAAGCTGCTTGGGAAATAGCTCGCAGAAGCCGAGGAACTCCTCGTATAGGCAATGCCCTTTTACGCAGAACACGCGATTTTGCTCAAGTTAAAAGCGATGGTGTAATTACTTTAGAAATAGCCCAATTTGCATTAAATGCCTTAAATGTTGATAGTGAAGGTTTAGACGAAATGGATAGCCGGATTTTAAAAACCTTGATTGAAAAGTTTAAAGGAGGCCCTGTGGGCTTAAATACTTTAGCTACTGCCATTGGCGAAGATGGCGGAACCATTGAAGAGGTATATGAACCTTATTTAATTCAAGAAGATGACGCCACGCAGAGCGGACAACTGGTGTCGCGGGTGATGACCGATGCCGAAGGCCTGCGCAACCTGGTGGGTAACGGCATCGTGCAGTTGGTGG
>JBGSBN010000204.1:0-5911 GCA_041730515.1 Methylacidiphilales bacterium
AGCTTGCGCTTACACTAAAGGATACACCTGGCTTTTGATAAATCAATCATTTGAAGTTGTGTACAGCTACTGCCAGACGGATGGCTGATAGGTCATTCCTGGCACTTTAATGGCGGCATCGGGGTTTAAATTATGGCCGTAATTATAGTTCCATCTATAAAAATCAATCATTGAAATAATTCCAAAAATTAAAAAGGAGGTGAATAATACATTTACCCAAACTTTTTTGCCCATAAAAGCTGCAATAATTGCAAACAGGGCAAATGCACTGATAAGGTAGGTTAAAAGTTTAAATTCAATAAAATTTTCGGTATGTAAAGTTGCCATACCAATATAATGGTTTAAACCATTGATAATAGCTACATCGCCTCCTAATTTATTGGCATAAATAAGCAATGCCAAACCTTCGGGATACTGCGGTGCTTCTAATTCAATACGCCAAATTGGAACAAATAATGAACCAACTAACATAATAGCTGCTAAAAGCAACAAGGCTTGCGAAGTTTTTTTAATTTTATTGGTTTCCATAATATTGGGGTAAAAGGAGGTGCAACCGTAACATTACTGCTGCACCTCCTTTTTATTGATTAATTATTTAGTTGGTGTAGCTGGTTCGGTTTTGCCAAGGCTAAAACTTATGGGAGTACTACTGCCAGCAGGCGACACCCTAACATATCCTTGCATTTCTTGATGTAGTGCGCTACAAAAATCGGTACAATACATTGGAAACATTCCAACTCTGTCTGGCGTCCATTTTAAAGTTGAAGTTTCGCCTGGCATTATTAATAGTTCTGCATTATTAGCACCTTTAATTGCAAATCCATGTGGTACATCCCAATCTTGCTCTAGGTTGGTAATATGAAAATAAACTTCATCGCCCATTTTAACTCCTTCAATATTGTCGGGGGCAAAATGAGAGCGTATACAAGTCATGTAAACATGCACTTTATTGCCATCTCTTACCACTTTTGTTTCTTTTTCGCCTTTGGTAACATAGGCATGGCTATTATCATCTATTTTAAATATTTTTACTTGGTCTTTTTTTACTTTATCTGCCAAAATCATTTGAGCATAGTGCGGCTCTCCTATGGTAGGGTAATCCAAAATTAACTGCATTTTGTCGCCACTAATATCGTACAGTTGGGCGCTTTGCGATAATTCAGGTCCAGTAGGTAAATACCTGTCTTTGGTTATTTTATTATAAGCAATTAGGTATTTTCCAAAAGGATTTTTCGAATCACCTTCTACTACACATAAGTGACCAACAGAGTAGTAGGTAGGAACTCTATCCAACACTTTTAAATCCTTTATATTCCATTTAACAACTTCCGATGAAACAAAGAAAGAAGTATAAGCATTTCCTTTAGCATCAAATTCGGTATGTAACGGACCTAAACCTGGTTTTTTCACTTCACCGTATAATGCAGATTCGTATTTAATTACTGGTATTCCATCAAACTCTCCATCAAATGATTTTGCAGCAATAGCTGACTGAATTTTATCGAAACTAAACACAGGAATAAGTGCAGCTAATTTACCACTTCCTACTATGTATTCACCTGTTGGATCTACATCGCATCCATGAGGCGATTTAGGACAAGGAATAAAATAGCAAATATCTTTTAACTCTTTAGCATCTAATACTATTACTTCGGTTCTCATTTCCGATTTGCTTGAGTGTGTTTTTTCGCTGTAAGTATTATGTGCATATTTTACTGCTTGTTTTCTGCCCTTTCCTGCTTTTAAATATTCTTCTGCTTTTTTCCAATTTACTGCCATAATAAAATCTTTGTCTTTTTGCGAAGCATTTACTTCTAACAAAGTGTTTGCATGTTCAGTATTATAACAAGAAAAGAAGAACCATCCATGAGATTTTCCTTTACCAGCGCGGCTTAAATCAGAGTTTACACCAGGGCATTGAATTTGAAAGGCAATATCCATTTTGCCATCCTCTTTACCTATGCTTATAAAGCTTAAAGTACCTTTAAAGTTCTTTTTGTATGTATTAATTGGAACATCGCCATTTGCATCGTCCATTGGAACACTAAAACGTGTTCCAGCTACTACATATTCAGTATTTTCGGTTAAAAAAGGTGATGAGTGATTTCCACCACTATTTGGAAGTTCAATAATTTCGGCTGTTCTAAACGTTTTTAAGTCAATTCTAGCCACACGAGGTGTATTATTAGCATTGGCAAATACCCACCTTCCATCTGCATCGCCATTGGTTTTGGATAACTGCACGTGGTGCAAATCGTCCCAAGGCACCATACCATGAGAAGTATTTAGCATACCTTTTGTTTCTTCACTATATCCCCAACCTTTTTCTGGATCTACCGAAAAAACAGGAATTACTCTGAGCAATCGTCCTGAAGGAATTCCATAAACACTCATTTGTCCACTAAAACCACCACTTACAAAGTTATAAAGCTCATAGTATTTTCCTGGTGCTACATATGTTTTTTGTGCGGCATCGCCACTTACTGCATTACTAGTATTTTTAGGTTTGCAACTAACAATTGTTAAACAAGCTGCTGCAAATACATAACCTAATTTCAAATATTTATTTTTCATAAAATTACCTTTTAATTATTTAATACCGTCATTTTTACGCATGAATTCTAAAATATTTCTGGCCTCTTCATCGTTCAAGCCTTGATTTGGCATGCGTACCAAACAAATTTCCAGTTGAGCTTGTACTTCAGGATCTTTTTCTATCATAGGGTCAGGATTAGAAATAAAGTTCATAATCCACTCTGGTTTTCTACGAGAAGTAACTCCATGCCAACCTGGCCCAACTAACTTTTCATCAGTTAGTTTGTGACATGATGAGCATTTAACTCCCATTACTTTTTCGCCTTCTGTAGCCTTTGCCGCATCTATGCTTTCGCCCAATTGTACATTTTCAGTGTTAAATTTACCTTCACCGCGTTTGGGGTCGTAAGAGGGGTTACTGTTTGATTCTGTTGCTGCTGCTTCAGTTGAGGCAGCTGCACTACCGCTTTGTTCAGTTGTTTTGTTGCTGGAGCCTCCACATGAATAAATGACAGCTATTGCTCCGATTAATACAAATACTTTTTTCATAATTGGTTAATTAGTATGCCACGAAATTGAGGTGGTTTAAAAAGTTATTTTATGCGTATGGTCATACCATAATGATGACCTTTTGCAAAAAAATTTATTTACGATTTAATAATTTACAATAAAACATATCAAATCTCATGTAGTAAATATGTGTATTTTAATGCAACATTTGTAGTGCACAATTAATTATTGCATAGCAATATGAAGCATCATTATCAAAGTATTCAAGCCCCACATTTAATAGTAATAGGTGGCGGTTTTGCTGGGTTAGAACTGATTAAAAAGTTAAACAACAAACCCATAAAAATTACCGTTTTAGATAAAAACAATTATTTCAATTTTCAACCTTTAATGTATCAAGTGGCTTCGGGCGGTTTAGGTCCTGATGCCATAGCATATCCACTCCGAAAAATTATTGGTAGTATGCCCAATGTAGCCTTTAGAATGGCCGAAGTAAAAGAAGTAAACACTGCCCAAAATGAAGTAATTACTAATATTGGCAATTTTACTTATGATTATTTATGTATAGCTACTGGAGCGCAAACCAATTTTTTTGGTAATGCCGAGTTAGAAAAACATTGCATGCAGTTAAAATCAATTCCTGATGCATTGGATTTACGAAGCGATATTTTACAAGAGTTTGAAAAAGCTTTGAGCGAAAGTAAAACAGGAGATATTGAACGTTTTTTAAATTTTGTGGTAGTAGGCGGTGGCCCTACGGGAGTAGAAACTGCGGGTTCACTGGCTGAAATAAAAAAGAATGTAATTCCTGCTGATTATAAAGAAATAGATGCCAATAAAATGCAAGTGCATTTAATTGAAGCTGCGCCAAGGGTGTTAGCTGCCATGAGCGAAATTTCATCCAAAAAAGCGCAACAGTTTTTAGAAGAATTAGGCGTGCATGTGCAAACCAATACCGCAGTGGAAAGTTACGATGCAAAAACAGGAAACTTAACTTTAAGCAATGGCCAAATTTTAAAAACCGATACGGTAATTTGGAGTGCAGGTGTAAAAGGTAAAACCATTCCAGGCATTCCAGCCGATTTAGTGGTGCGTGGCAATAGATACAAAGTAGATACGTTTAATAAAATTGAAACGTTAAACAATGTATATGCCATTGGAGATATAGCCTACATGACCACCGATGAGGCTTTTCCAAACGGACATCCAATGGTGGGAACTGTAGCGCAACAACAAGGCCGATTGTTAGGAAATAATTTACTAAAAATAATAAATAACCAACAGCCCAAACCATATAAATACTTTAACCTTGGTAGCATGGCTACTATTGGCAGGCACAAAGCAGTGTTTGAAATATTTGGTATAAAAATGCAAGGTTATATAGCTTGGTTAGGTTGGATGTTTATTCACTTAATGCTGCTGGTTGGCTTTAGAAATAGGCTAGTGGTGTTCCTGAATTGGATGTGGAATTATGTTAGCTACCAACGCGCCATTAGAATTATAACTAGGCCTTTTGTACCCAAACAATAATAACTTAACTGCAAGCTAAAATAGTTTGACTAATAAGTAATTACCAAACTTTTATTAGCTTTCAAAACTAAATTAACCAACACTTGTCTTAAATAGTATGAGCAACGATTTAATAAAACAATATATTAACCACACTTTAGAGCATAACAAAACACCCGAAAGTGTTTACTTATTTGCCAAGGCAATAAACATGGAAGAAAAAGAGTTTTATAACCATTACTCTAGTTTGGAAGGTTTAGAAGCTGATATTTATAAAATTTGGTTTGAAAATGCCTATAAAACTTGTGCCGATGCTGAGCCTTGGGAACAATATTCAGCTCGCGAAAAAGTATTAGCAGTATTTTTTGCTTTTATTGAAGAGGCTAAAAACTACCGCAGTTTTGCAGTGTATTTAAAAAAACGCGATTTGGTAAAACTACCAAGATGGCCTAAATATTTAAATGAACTTCACGAAGTGTTTATTGATAACATGAAACCCATTTTATCAGAAGCTGTTGGAACAAACGAAATTCAAGAACGTAAGTATTTAGACGAAAAATATGTAAGCGGTTTATGGCTTAACTTTTTGTTTGTAATTACTTTTTGGTTAAACGATAGCAGCAAAGGCTTTGAAAAAACTGATGAATCAATAGAGCGTTCGGTTAACTTAGCTTTTGATTTAATGGGTAAATCGGCTTTAGATGCTGCCTTAGATTTCGGGAAGTTCTTATTTCAAAATAGATAGTTTTTCCCGCAGATGGCGCAGAAAACCGCAGATGATAAAGTAACTATTTCTGCCAAAATCAGCGCAATCAGCATGATGTAAATAGAAAATACCTAGAAAGCATGTAAGCTAAAAATTAAATACTTAGAATGTTCTGTAAAACTCTTTGAAATCAGAGGGAAAGAAACGGAATAAAAGCTTTCACATGCTAAAGAATATTCTGCGAAACTCAGCGAAATCTGCGGGAGTAAAACAGGAAAAAGTATAAAATATTCTGCGAAATTCTGCGGAATCAGCGGGAGAAAAACAGAAAAAAAGTATAAAATGTTCAGCGGAATCAGCTGGAAATAAACAGAAAAAAAGTTATAAATGTTCTGCGAAATCTGCAGGAAACAAACAGAAAAAAAGCTGTAATACATTATAAAATGTTCTGCGAAATTCTTAGGAATAAGCGGGAAATAAAACATATATGGAACAAAATTCAATTCCTTCAACCAAAGTAGAGCGTGCCATGCGTTTTGTAAAAACAGGTGCGCAAATTGGTGGAAACTATATCAAACATTATTCAAAAAAAATGCTTGATCCAAGCATGACCAAAGAGCAATTGCACGAGGATAATGCGGAAGATGTGTA
>JBGSBN010000205.1:0-5868 GCA_041730515.1 Methylacidiphilales bacterium
TTCTGGCCCCGGAGGATATGTTGCTGCTATTCGTTGTGCGCAATTAGGTTTTAAAACAGCCATTATTGAAAAATACAGTACCCTTGGCGGAACTTGTTTAAATGTGGGTTGTATTCCATCAAAAGCCTTATTAGATTCAAGCGAACATTACCATAATGCTACCCATACTTTTGCTACGCATGGTATTGATGTAAAAGATGTAAAAGTAAATTTAAAACAAATGATTGAGCGCAAAGCAGGTGTGGTTAAAACTACTTGCGAAGGCATTGATTATTTAATGAAAAAAAATAAAATTGATGTTTATAAAGGCATTGGCTCATTTGTAACTAAAAACCAAATAAAAATTACTGGCGAAACCGAACAAGTAATTGATACCGATAAAGTAATTATAGCTACTGGTTCAAAACCTGCAAGTTTGCCAGGTTTAGAAATTGATAAAAAACGTATTATTACTAGTACCGAAGCATTAAATATGACCGAAGTGCCAAAGCATTTAGTAATTATTGGTGGTGGAGTAATTGGTTTAGAATTAGGTTCGGTTTACGCACGTTTGGGTGCCAAAGTTTCAGTAGTTGAATATACCAATACCATTATTCCTACAATGGACGGAACTTTGGGTAAAGAATTGCAACGCAGCTTACGCAAATTAGGTTTTGAGTTTTTCTTTAGCCATAAAGTAAAATCGGCTAAAGCAAAAGGCAAAGAAGTAACTATTATAGCCGATAACGAAAAAGGCGAAGAAGTAACATTTACAGGCGATTATTGCTTGGTATCTGTAGGCCGTAAAGCTTATACCGAAGGTTTAGGTTTAGAAAATATTGGTTTAAAAACCGATGAACGTGGACGTATAGAAACTGATGCACATTTAGAAACTGCCATTAAAGGAATTTACGCCATAGGCGATGTGGTTAAAGGTGCTATGTTAGCTCATAAAGCTGAAGAAGAAGGTGTGTTTGTGGCTGAAACCATTGCAGGACAAAAACCACATATCAACTATAACTTAATTCCGGGTGTGGTTTATACTTGGCCCGAAGTGGCTGGTGTAGGTGCTACCGAAGAAGAATTGAAAAAAGCAGGAACAAAATACAAAGTTGGAAGTTTCCCAATGCGTGCTTTAGGCCGTGCCAGAGCAAGTATGGATATTGATGGTTTGGTAAAAGTATTAGCCGATGCCACCACAGATGAAATTTTGGGTATGCACATGATTGGTCCACGTGTAGCTGATTTAATAGCCGAAGCAGTAGTAGCTATGGAGTTTAGAGCAAGTGCTGAAGATGTGGCAAGAATGAGCCATGCGCACCCAACCTATGCTGAAGCAGTGAAAGAAGCTTGTTTGGCCGCTACTGACAACAGAGCGATGCACGTTTAAAAAATTAAAAGATTCCAAAAATTAGAAAATTAAAAAATTTTTGAATCTAATATTTGAAAATCCGTTACAGTTTGTGGCGGATTTTTTTGTTTTAAACCATTTATTGTAGTAATCTTAATATTTAAATAATAGTTAAAACCTAACACAAAGTCATTCCGGAGGAATCTCCCTCGTTTAAAATTACCATTGATTATACAAAGTATCTTCAAAAACTAAATATTTTTATATCTAGTAAAGATTATTTCGAAATGAATCATTTTATTAAGAAAATTTTTATTTATAATTCAATGTAATATGCAAATTTTTCAGGTTATTTGAAGTACAAAAAACTTAACATGCAGAACTTTAAGCTAATAATATGGTGGCTTAACCAAGCAATTACTTGTAAAGTAAGTAAAAAAGCTAACGGTTTAATCACTTACAAGTATGTTATAAAATTATTATTTTTATTTAGTTTATATGCCTTGCAATGGGAAACTAAAGCACAAAATTTGATAGCAGATTCAAGTTTTGAAAATTATACAAATTGTCCAACAGGAATTTCTTACCTTAATTATTTAAAGTTTTGGAAACAACTAAGTAATCATGGAGGAACAGCCGATTTTTTCCATAAATGTGCATTATTAGGAAATAATATATCTGTTCCACAAAACTATTTTGGATATGAAAATGCAGCTAGTGGTAATGGTTATGTAGGAATCGTTTTATTGCATAAACGTTCTGAAAATTATAGAGAATATATTCAAACACAACTGATAGATACATTGGCTAAAGGTAGAACTTATAAAGTTTCTTTTAAATATTCACTAGCTGACAGTTGTAATTTTTCTACCAATTCATTAGGAATATATTTTTCAGATGAAATGATAAGAACTGATACACCTATTTTGGGTAAAAATATAAATGTTACTCCTCAATTAATATTAAACAAAGATCTTAATACTGTAAACGGTTGGGAAAGAATTTCATTTAATTATTTAGCAAAAGGTGGTGAAAAATATATCACACTAGGCAACTTCTTAAATGATTCTGCTACATTAACAAAAAACTTATCTAATATTTTGTTACCTTGGTCTTATATTTACATTGATGATGTATGTGTTTACGATACTTGTTTACGTCCTAATATATTATTGCCAACTGATACTAATATTTGTAATAATGAAAGTTTATTATTAAAATTAAATTCTAATAATTCAACCTTTTTATGGCAAGATGGAGATACCAATTCAAGTTACGTGGTAACTAAAGAAAGAAAATATTGGGTTAAAGTTACTAATTCCTGTGGTTCTAGTTACGATACAGTCTCTGTTAAATATTTGTCACCTCCTGCTTTAAACTTAGGGAACGATTCAATTATTTGTTATAATAAAACTTTTGAACTAAAGCCAAATAGTCAACTTGTAAATTATTTATGGCAAGATGGGAAAACAGATAGCAACTATATAGTAACAAAAAATGGGATTTATTCATTAAAAGTCAATAATTTTTGTGGCGAAGCCAACGATTCGATAGAGGTAAATTTTGAAGAAAACCCAACAATTAATTTAGGAAACGACACCATTTTATGTGACGATAAAGAATTATTCATTCAATTACCTAAAAAGTATAATTATGTTTGGCAAGACAATAGGTTAGATACATTTTATAACATCACAAAAACGGGTTTATATAAAGTTACTGCTTCCAATTATTGCGGCAACTTTACCGATAATATTCAAGTGTCGTTTATTGATTGTAATTGTACTCAATACTTTATTCCTAATGCTTTTACTCCAAAAAATGATGGTTTAAACGATTGGTTTTATCCAATTGCTAATTGTGAACCAACAAAGTTCAGTTTTTCAATTTATAATCGCTGGGATCTGAAGTATTTTATACAAATAATCACGAAGAAAAATGGGATGGTAAATTTAATGGAAAAGAATGCCAAGCAGATGTTTATTTCTACACTTTAGATTATCAATTTCCATTAACAACAACCAAATCTATTAAAGGAACTGTAACTTTAATAAGATAAATATAGGAGTTAGTTTGTGGTTTTAACAACCATTTTTAGTTGTTTTGTCTCTAATTCGCTCGACCAAATTGCAAGTGAATGTATTGATAAGCCTCAGGCTGATTTTTTAAATTGAAAAAATGGCGAGACGCCTTTAAAAGTCACACACATAAGTTGAGTGCGAGTACTAATCACAAGACTTGATTGGTATGGTTCTTACAAGCTTTTACATCTTTTTAGCTTTGTTTTAGTTTTTTATATTAATAATAGTGGTAATTTCTTTTTGAAAAATAATTTTTGAAAAATGGAATTTTATAAGGATTTATTTTACCAAAAATTTTTCTTGAATGCAATATTTTCTGGTGATTTTTTGTATTGTTGTTTGTTGCAAATAATTGCCAAGCATGAGTAAAAAAGTAAATAATATTAACGAATCAGATAGTTCCATTTTTCAAGTAAATTTGGGTGGTGTTTTAAAAATATTATCTGAAAGTTTATATAGTAAAAAGGAAGTTTTTTTAAGGGAATTAATTCAAAATGCGGTGGATGCCATTAAGGCCAGAAACCAAATAGAAAAGGTTAAACCCCAAATACTGATTGAGTTTTATAATCAAGGTGAAACTAAAGCATTGGTATTTTCTGACAATGGCATTGGTTTAACCATGGAAGAAGTGGAGGAATTTTTATCAAAAATTGGCGCTAGTTCTAAATCTACTTTATTAAATCAGACTAACGATTTTATTGGTCAATTCGGAATTGGTTTGCTCTCGTGTTTTATGGTGAGTAATGAAATTGTGGTGGTATCGCAATCGGCCAAAGCTGATTATAGTATTAGATGGACAGGAAATATTAACGGAACTTATAAAAGCGAGCAGTTAGATGCTTTAACACAAGTTGGAACCAAATGTATTTTACAATTGCGAAATGACATTGAGTTTGACGAAGAGTTATTGGTAACATTGGTAGAAGACTATGGTAAATATGTTGGTATTCCAATTGAAGTAGAAATAGATGGTGTTTTAAAATACGAGTACAACGAGCAGTTTCCTTGGATAAATGGAGTGAACCATGAAATTTTAGAATTTGGAAAACATTGTTTTAAGGAAGAGTTTCAGTATTATTTTGATTTAGAAACTGCTGATGGCAAGAACAAAGGAATAGCTTATATTTTATCGCATCCATTGCACCAATCGGCATTGCAAGCCAATATGGTATATTTAAAAAGGATGTTTATTACCGATAAAAGCAATAACATTTTACCTGATTGGGCCTTTTTTGTAAATGCAGTTATTAATTCTGAAAACCTTTCGCCAACTGCCTCGCGCGAGGATATTTATGAAAACAATACACTTGAAAAAGTAAGAGAAGAGTTAGGAGTTTGTATAAAAAAGTATCTTAAAAACTTAAGTCAAAAATCGCCAAAGGTATTAGAACATATTATTAGCATTCATCATATTGCTTTAAAATCGTTGGCTTTAACCGATGATGATTTTTTGAAATTTATTTATAAGTGGTTTAAATTTACTACTAGTCAAGGTGAAATGAACTTGGAAGAAATTAAACTAAAAACCAAACAAATTTTATACATAACCAGTATTGATGAGTTTAGGCAAGTGGTTCCAATTGCCAATGCCAATAACACTTTAATAGTAAATGCCGCTTATATTTATGAAGCAGATTTGCTTGAATCCATTGCCGATTTTGATAATAAAACCAATTATGCCAAAATAAATGCGGAGTATTTTGGTAATATTTTAAATGATTTAAATTTAATAGATTATCAAGCAAATGAATATAGGTTAGAAATGCTTCAAAAGCATTTAAAACATTACAAATGCAATTTAGAGGTAAAACGTTTTTTACCAGAAACAATTCCTGCCTTGTTTTATATTTCTAACCAAACCGTGTATGATAGAGATGTGGAAGAAATAAAAAAATCGAGCGATGATTTATGGAACTTTATTTCTGATGCAGTGCATGAGGTTGATGAAAGTTTATTTTCTAAATTGTTTTTAAACTTTAACAATCCTGTTATTGAAAAACTATTTAAAAATACCAATACCAAAAACGATCAGTTAATTATTGAAACACTTTACATCAACTCTTTAATGATTGGTCATTTTCCTTTAAGCAGCATGGAGCTTGAAACCATGAATAAAAATTTGATATTGATGATAGATAACTTAAACAATACTTTATAATGATGAATTTTGAAACAGAAGAAGATATTGAATATGTGCTTTATAGCATTGATGGTGAATACAGTTCAAACAATAGAGACATTGCTTTTGAATGTGTGAAAAAAGCAGCAGCTTTAAACAATAAGTACTTAGAAAAAGGATTACTTACCGAACAGGAAATTTTAGATTTAATTCTACTGCAGCTTCAGCTACAACAATAATTTATATTGATTTATTAGATGTTAATAGTGTTGATATGACATCATTTATTGATAGTTGGGATGATTCTACAAGTACTATAAAAAACACAATCAATTCAA
>JBGSBN010000206.1:0-5856 GCA_041730515.1 Methylacidiphilales bacterium
AGAATGGTTTTTAGTTCCGTTATTCGTACAGCAAACTCCGACATTCAAAAGTGGACAACGGCTAAAACATACAGCATCATTACTTCAACTTTAGGAACTCCTGATTTACAAGATTTGCCAACTTTAAATTGCGATGGCGGAACAGGTCACATTGATTTATACACAAAATTTATTGATGAAGAAACCATTATTGTTTCAAAATATCCAAACGAAATAACCGCAGCTGATAAGCAAATTATAGAAGATAATTATCAAAAAATGGCTGGTTGGCAGTCTACTTATGGTCGACCATATACTATTTACCGCATACCTCATCCAACTGATGATAATGGAAAGCATACTTTGGTAACTTGCGATGATTTAAATGGTGATGCACGTAATTTTATAAATGGACTTACCGTAAATAATACCTTTCTTTTTCCTGCTTATTCCGATGAATTTGATGGAAACAAAGTGCAAACCGATGAAGTGGTGAAATTATATAAATCAATTATGCCTGGTTACCGTGTAATACCTATTGACTGCCGCGATATGAGTCCACTTGGAGGTGCAATTCATTGTATTACCATGCAAATTCCTGTGGAGAATCCATTAAGAATTTGGCATCCAAAAGTGCAGTTTAATAAACTAATTGAAAATAACTTTAAAATATTAACCAAGTGCGAAAACCACAGTGGTATAAAAACAGTTAATTGCATTTGGCGCAAAAACGGTGGTGCTTGGCAAAACCTCGCATTAACTGATAGTGCAGGTTATCATATTGGTAATTTATTTGTAGCTGGTTTAACCCGAGCAGATTCTATTGAATATTATATTGAAGCCGAATCAATAAATGGAAAAAAAGGTTACAAGCCAATTACTGCTAAAGTAAATGGATACAATAAGATAAAATTTGGTAATGTTTTAAATACCAAAGAAATGATAACTCCAACAAACTACCTATTTGCGGCTTATCCTAATCCAGCTAAAAATCAAATTCACATACCTTTTCAATTATTAGAAAAAGGCGAGGTGACTATTAAAATAATGGATATTACAGGTAAAATTTTAACCGAACAAACTTTTATGGCTAATAATGGTCAGCAAGAAAATACGTTTGACATTACTAACATGGCAAATGGCTTGTACTTTTATACCTTAATTTTAAATGATGAAACGGTAAGTACACGTAAATTCTTAAAACAATAATTGAAATAAAAAGACACAAATGGCTACTTTGAAAAAGGTAGCCATTTTTTTTGTTAAAAATTTACATTAAAAGCTGCATTTTTGCTCAAAATGAATTTAAAAAAATATACTCAAACTTGTTTGTTGGTTTTTGTATGTGGGGCTTTATTTGCGCAGCATACTTACTTGCAATACAATACTTTTACCACACACCTAATTGATAGGTTTGAAATAAAAAATAGTGTTATAAATAATAAATACTTTCATACCAGTACCAAAAGTTATAGAAGGCAAGCCATAGCCAATTATGCAAATGAATTATTGCAACAAGATTCGGGTTTTTCTAAACAAGATTTATTTAATTTACAATACTTATTGAACGATAATTTTGAGTGGGCTAATTCATTAAAAACTAGTTCTAAAAAGCCATTTTTAAAAGAATTTTATAAGCAAAAATCAACCCTATATTCGGTTCAAATTCCCGATTTTAATTTGGTGGTTAATCCAGTTTTAAATTATCAAATAAGTACCATTGATTTTGAGGGTAAAAACGCTTTAATAAATAATAGAGGCTTAGAAATTAGAGGTAACATTACCAATAATATTGGTTTTTATACTCAAATAAGCGATGAAATTTTTAGACCTGTTCCAAGTGTATTTCAAGAATATCAGCGAATTGGAACTTTTCAAGGAATTGGCTTTACCAAAGGCGATAAAGGGGAGTTTAACCATTTTTTATCGAGTGGTTACGTAAGTGTTTCACCTAATAAATACATGGATTTTCAATTGGGCCACGGCCGACAATTTATTGGCGATGGGGTGCGAACTTTTATTATGTCAAACAATGCAATTGATAATTTTTATGTAAGACTAAATACCCGAATTTGGAAAATAAATTATACCAATATTTTTAGTGAATACCGCGATTATACTGGAGGTGCATACGCTATTCAACCACGTCATTATGCAGCTACCCATCATTTATCGGTAAATATTGGTAAAAAATTAAATGTTGGCATTTTTGAAACCATTATTTTTCAACGCGATAGTGGTTATGTAAATACGGGTTTCGAAATCAATTACCTCAATCCAATTATCATGTATAAATCAATCGAAAATGGATTGAATAGCACCGATAAAGCAGTGTTAGGGGCCAATTTCAAATACAATTTTGCAAACCGTTTTTCAGCTTATGGGCAATTGGTTTTGAGTGAGTTGGTATTGGATGAAATTATAAAAAATAGAGGTTGGTGGGGCAATAAATGGGCTTATCAATTAGGGTTAAAATATATTGATGTGTTTGGCATTAATAATTTAGATGCACAAGTAGAATTAAATGTTTGTAGGCCATATATGTACACTTCTTTTTCGGCATTACAAACATATACTCATTACAATCAGCCTATTGCACATCCATTAGGTGCTAATTTTTACGAAACCATTGGAGTTTTGCGTTATCAGCCAACTAATCAATTAAATATACACGTTAAAGGTGTTTATTATGCCATAGGTTACGATACTTTGGGTGGAAATGTGGGACAAAATATTCAAAAAAGTTACCGAACCACTACCACCGGAATTTATGGAAATGAAATTACACAAGGACAATTAACCAAAGTACTTTTTATGGATTTTATGGCAAGCTATATGTTGCGTCATAATTTATTTATTGATTTTGGGGTAACTTACCGTTATTCAAATAGTGAAACAATTGCTTTAAAATCGGAAAATACCTTTTTAAATTTAGGAATAAGGGTAAATATGGCTCGAAGAGAATACGATAGGTAGTTAAGAAATAGTTATTTTTTTATAATGGTATCGCTTAAACCGCTACCACCATTTAAAATATCCATCTTATTTTTTAAAAACTCATCTTTAGTTCTAAGCGATTTTTCAATAGAATCAGTTTTGTAAAGCAATTCTTGTAAATTTCGTTTGGTATCAGTATCGCCATATCCTGGTAATAATTCGCGAAAAGGAGTAGAAAAAACCAATAAAATAATGCCGAGACCAAACAGTACCACAAAGGAACTAGCACCTATAAATACATTCATAGGCGTTAATTTAAACGAAAACTTCTCTTCAAACGTTTCGTCATTGATGATAACTAATCGCAGCGGTAATTGTAACTTGCGTAAAAACTTTTTTCTTTTTGATTCCAATTTAAATGATAATGCTTAAAATTGTGGACTCGTATTTTTTCCAAAAATATAAAAATAGATTGCTTTTGAAATATAATAATAACAGAAATTTTTCCAAAACCGTAACTATCACATTGCTAAGTGTGCTAATTGCTTGGGCTTGCAATCCCAATAAAGAAAAATGGTTAAATAAAAAATGGCATAGTTTAGTTGGGCATTATAATATTTATTTTAATGGTGAACAAAAGCTAAACGATGCCATAACTACGCTTAGCGCAGGCCATGTAAACGATTTTAACAAAATATTAGACATATTTCCTTACGGAACTGAAGGAGCTGCCAAAGGGGTCTCAAATGTATTGGACGAGGCTATGAAAAAATTTTCGGGCACCATTCAGTTGCATAAAGTTGGTTCTTATACCGATGAAGCTTGGTTTGCCATTGCTAAAACTCATTTTTTTAAACGCGATTATTATGCCAGTCAAGAGGCCATGCAGTTTGTAATTGGAAAATACCCGGCCGAATATAAAAATATTGCCACCGCTTGGATTGCAAAATCATATATTGGATTAAGAAAACCTCAGGAGGCTGAAGCAGTAATTGGCCTAGTACTTTCTAGTAAAAATATTGTTAAAAAAGACATTACAGAAATTTATTTAACTGCTGCCGATATCAATATTAAATTAGAAAAATACAAATCGGCTATTGAAAACCTAAATAAAGTAGTGAACGATGGTAGATTAAATAAAGATCAAAAAATAAGGTATTATTTTATTTTAGGTCAATTGTACATGCAAGCTAACGATAACTCCAATGCTTTATTGAACTTTAATAAAGTGGTAAAATTGGTTCCTAATTACGATTTTGCATTTAACTCAAACATTAATATTACTAAACTTTACGATATTAATAATAAAAAGGAGGTAAATAAAGTAAGACGAAGGTTAAAACGAATGGCTAAGGATGATAAAAACGAAGATTATATTAGTCAGATATATTTTGAAATTGGTAGATTGGAGTTAAGTCAAAAAAATATTCAACCAGCTATTATAGCTTTCAAAAAATCAATTGAAAATTCAGCCAAAGTTCCTTCTCAAAAACCAAAATCGAGTTATGAGTTGGCAAAACTATATTTTGATATAAAAGATTATAAAAATGCACGGGCTTACTACGATACCACTGCTAATTTGTACGATAAAAACGAAAAAATTTACACCACCATTTTATCTACTAAAAATGTTTTAGGCGATTTGATAAATAATTTAGAAACTTATGAAAACGAAGACAGTTTGCAAACATTAAGTAAGTTAAGTAAAGATGCCTTAAATAAAAAAGTAACTGAATGGATAGCCATAGAAACTAGGCAAAAAGAATTGGCTGCTAAGGAAGCAAAAAAACGTAAATTAATAGAGTCGAGTATGGCTGCAAACCAAAATTTGCCGGGCTCTACTGCCAATGCACCCACTGCTTTTGATAATTCTGCTGGTGGTTCACAGTGGTATTTTTATAATACTAATTTGGTAGGTGGTGGAATTGCCGAATTTTTTGGAAGCAGAAAATGGGGCAATAGGCCCAATGAAGATTATTGGAGACTATCCACTAAAGAAAAATCAAAACAAACTACAGAGGCTGATTCAAGCGAGGATGGAGTGGCAAATAAAGAAGGAAATTTAGCTAATAATGGTGGAACAAAAAATGCGGATACTAAAAGTACTGAAACCACGGAGGATGTGCCCGTTTTATTTGGCGATAATACCAAAGATGCTTGGTTAAAAAATGTGCCGTTTACCAAATCAGCGTTAGAAAATTCTAACTTAAGTATGTTAGAAGCACTTCATAATTTAGGTGTAATTTATTACAGTAAAATAAAAAATTATAATGAGGCAATTACCTATTTTAATATTTTGCAAAAACGTTTTCCCGAAAATGAATACGAACCTGAAACTTGGTATTACCTTCATAAAAGCCACAGCGAGTTAAATGAAAAGCAAAATGCTACTAAGTATAAAGATGATTTATTAAATAAATATCCTAAAAATCCTTATTCGCTTTTGTTATTAGGGAAGTCGGCCAATACAGCTGCCACAGACCAAAATAAAGATTTAGTGAAATTATACGACCTTACTTACGAAGCTTATAAAAACGCCAATTATGATGAAGTAAAAAGGCTAAAATTAGAGGCTGATAAAAAATATCCTGGCAATAATTTTAGACCAAAGTTTGAGTTAATTAATGCACTCACTATTGGTAAAACGGGTAAATTAGAAGAGTTTAAATTGGCATTGGCTGGAGTAAGTAAAGAGTTTCCAAAAACTGATGTGGCCGAAGAGGCAAACGAAATTTTAGAAATTTTAAATAGCAATAAAAAGAAAGTAGATGTAGTAAAAAAAGACTCTGTTTTAGCCGAATTTAATTTGGAACCAAACGAGAAACATTACTATATTCTAGCGGTTAAAAACTTGAAAGCTAACTTTACTGATTATGTTGAAAAAATATATAGTTACAATGAAGCCTATGCATCGAATGATAATTTAAAAATTAATGCCAT
>JBGSBN010000207.1:0-5850 GCA_041730515.1 Methylacidiphilales bacterium
AAAACAATTTTACTTTAGGTGTAAAAGTGGTAAACATAGGTTTGAATTACGAAAACCAACACCGCTTTAACCAAGATTTATTTATAAATACAGCTGATGCAATTGAAATAAAAGATTACCAAACTACATACGAAACCGATAAGCTAAAAGCCATTAAAACCTTAACTGACAATATCAAAAATCAGTTGGAAAGTTTGGTTATATCTATAAAAGATAGACAAGCCGATGAGTTTGTAAAAAACATTGAACTGCTGTATTTAAGTCAATTGGTTACTGAAATCGAAGCCAACACAACCGAAGCAGAAAAGGAATTTTTGTTTACCAAAAACATAGCTAAAACAGTAAATTATTATGCTGAAACCAATCCTGATGTGTATAATAACATGCGCATTAGAGTACATAATTATTTGCAAAATATTAACCAACTTCAGCTTAACGATGATGCCATTAAAAACAAACAAAACACCAGTATTTTAGGGGCTTTGGTTAAATTAATCATTGGCTTTCCTGTTTATATTTATGGGTTAATAAACAATGTTTTGGCTTATGAAATTCCATCGTGGTTAGCTACCAAAATAGTTAAAAGCAAAGATTACAAAGGCGCCATTGGAATGGTATTAGGCATGTTTAGTTTTATAATATTTTATTACTTTCAAATTTCGTTTTTTTATCAATTTACCCAACATCAACTTTATACTTTGCTATACGGTTTAAGCCTTCCATTTACAGGCTTTTTTGCCTATTACTATTGGCAATATTTTATAAAAACAAAAGGCAATTGGCAGTATTTAAAATTAGCCAAAAACAAAAGTAAATTAATTGAAAACTTACGGCTAGAAAGAGAAACTATTATGCTTGAATTTGAAAAAGCCAAAGCAGTTTTCTTTGAGCAGTTTCCTGGCTAATTTCTTCCAAATGTAAGCTAGCTTGCAAAACCAAAAAGATTTAAAATGCGTTAGTGTAGATATGTCGCATATTTGCATACCTAAAATTATTATAAAAATGAAAACTTTAAAAACTATTTTATACCTACAAACCTTATTAATTTTAAGCATAACCAGTTGTGCTCAAAACAATAACAAACAAACTAACAAAACTCCCAATAAAATGACGATAGAAAATAACGATACCCTTTCAACTGCTGTATTTGGCGCAGGTTGCTTTTGGTGTGTAGAAGCAGTTTTCCAACAGGTTAATGGCGTTGTGAAAATAGAAAGTGGCTATAGCAATGGCGATGTAAAAAATCCAACTTACCGCGAGGTATGTTATGGTAAAACTGGCCATGCCGAAGTATGCAAAATTTGGTTCGATTCTACCAAAGTTAGTTATGCTACTTTATTATCTATATTTTGGCAAACCCACGACCCAACTACTTTAAACCAACAAGGAAACGATATAGGAACTCAATATCGTTCGGCAGTGTTTTATAATTCTGATTATCAAAAAGAGTTAGCTGAAAAGTATAAAAACGAATTAGACAAATCAGGGGCATTTGGCAAGCCAATAGTTACTGAAATTACAGCTTTAGATAATTATTATACTGCTGAAGATTACCACCAAAACTATTACAATCAAAATACACAACAACCGTATTGTCAGTTTGTAATTGCTCCTAAATTGGAGAAATTTAAAAAAGTATTTGGCGACAAGTTTAGTAAAAAATAGCTGATAGATAACCTTTTTTTGAATAAGCTGATTAGTGCAGTAATTCTATTATTGAGTAGTATTTTATACCAATTGTATTTACAAAATAGTCCAAAACTATTTCGTAAATTTATTCCGATAAATCGGAAGTTAATGCCGCTCCCGTTATAATAGGATCAAATAAAAATTATAAGCGGTATAAAACACATATTTGGAAATATTTTTTTTTACCTAATTTCAAAATTTGATGCAAACCAATATAATAAGTGTAAAACATTTAAATAATTTCCAGCTCTTGCCATTCGAAATTTGCTTTTAAATTGATTCGGGTCATAAATAAAAAGGGTGCTTAGTTGAAACTTGCACCCTTTATTTATAAATGAATGAGTACCAAAAATTTCAACGCACATAGTTTTCATATTCCAGTTATGGGTATTGGGTTCACCATCGATTCGCCTATAAAAGTGGCAGCTTATGGCATTTCATCTACACTCTCATTGGTTGATGATGTTTTGATGGAAAAATTGCGCGCATTTTATTCTGAAAAATGGAATTTGCCTTTTGAGGCCATTACCAATAAAGTAGAAGACTCAAGGGCTAAACGCATTACGGCCTATTTAAATATGGTTGATCAAATTGTGAAACAAAAAATGGAGCAATTGAAACAATCGGTAGCCGAAAAAGGTGGCGAGTTTGAAAAATACATGAATATGTTACCCGATTATGCCGAAATAAAAAAGCAATTCAACAGTTTTATTGATAATAATAAAACCATTGACGACCTTAAAAATTGGGCCAATACACATTTGCAAATGGGCAGCATTGATGTAAATATAATGACCAAATTAGACAAGGAAAATAAGTTTAATAACGAAAAACTTCCTGTAATTTATAACGATGCCCATGCAGCTTTGCGAGGTTTTGCAAACAGTAATTTACATTCGTCTATTGTGCTTTCGGCAGGCATGAATCCAAGGCTTTACGCTTATTTTGAGCAATTAGATAACTTTTTTCCTGACCAAAATGGCAATTTAGAAAAAAAGGTAATTTTAAAAATTAGTGATTACCGTTCTGCCTTAATTCAAGGAAAATTTTTAGCTAAAAAAGGCATTTGGATTTCGGAATACAGGGTAGAATCAGGTTTAAATTGTGGTGGACATGCATTTGGAAGTGATGCTTCGCTAATGGGGCCTATTTTAGAAGAGTTTAAACAGAACAAACAAGAGTTAATTAATGCCATTCACCAAGTGTATATAGCTGCTTTAGCCGAAAAAAATAAGTTTGTGCCTGCAGTACCTTTGCCCGTTAAATTTACTGCCCAAGGTGGCGTTGGAACAGCAGACGAGCATCAGTTTTTATTAGAAAAATATGAGTTAGATTCAATTGGTTGGGGAACGCCATTTTTATTGGTTCCAGAAGCCACAACTGTAGATAACGAAACATTAGATTTGCTTTGCAAAGCCAAAGAAAATGATTTGTATTTAAGCAGTATTTCGCCATTAGGTGTTCCATTTAACTCGTTAAAAGGCAATACCAAAGACGCTGAAAGATTAGAATGGATAGCTAAAGGAAGGCCGGGAAGCAGCTGCCCGCGCGAGTTTGCTAAACTTAATAACGATTTTACCGAAGAAGTAATTTGTACTGCATCGCGCCAATATCAAAACTTAAAGTTACAAGCATTACAATCGCAAAATTTACCAACGGAGGAATTAGAAGCCGCCAACAATTTAGCCATGCAAAAAACTTGTTTATGCGTAGGTTTAGGTACTTCAGCTTTATTGGTAAATGGTTTAAGCACCAGAACTGAAGGCCCTGGAGTAGCAGTTTGTCCGGGTCCAAATATGGCTTATTACTCTAAAATTGTATCGCTACAAACCATGTGTAAACACATTTATGGAAAAGAAAATTTGGTAGATAATCCTAACAGACCTCATGTGTTTTTAAAAGAATTGGAACTAAATTTAGATTATTACCATAACCAACTTAAAAGCTATTTAGTCAAACCTACCGATGCCATGAAAAAACAGCTCAATAATATGGCTAAAAACTTAGAAAATGGTATTCATTATTATATGGAATTATTCAATAATCAGCCTGATATTATCAATCAATTAGCTACTTATAAAATTACAACTTTAACAAATGGATAAGATAATTTTTGGAATTGTATTGCTGCATTTGGTAGCAGGTTTTGGTTGGGTTATTTATAAAATGGAGTTTAAAAATCAAAAATAATGCAACCACAAACCGAAACACTTTTAGCGCTATGGATAGAGGCTAGAACTAGATTTACCAATCAATTAGCTAATTTAACCGAGGTCGATTTGCAGAAAAGATTACCGCCTTCGCCAAATTCAGTTGGGTTTTTAATAAGGCATATTGGTGATGTAGAATTGCTTTTTGCTAAAAATGTATTTGGCGATAGCAGCATAAAAGTGTCGGCTCAAACAGTAATTGCACAAAAGGATACTGGCGAATGGACTCATTTAGAAGAGCTATTAAGTTATGTAGCACATTCATTTTCTGCATTAGAAACCATTGTTAAAACCCAAACTGATGCTGATTGGAATAGCATAATTACCACTAAAGAATTTGGAACCAAAACTAAAGCCGAAGCCTTTGGTAGAATTGTATCGCATACTGCTTACCATGCAGGTCAAATGGCTTTATTGGTTAAGTACGGAGCATAATTTCTAATTGCTTTTTATGGTTGTTATAGTTGTTAGTTTTAGCAAAATAATATACCATATAAAACAAGTAACATAGGACAAATGAAAAAATAAAAAAAGCCTCTTTGGAGGCTTTTTTTATTAAATACTACAAATTAATGCAAACCAATACAATAGGTGTAAAACATTTGTGCAAAGCCCTTGAAATAATCGCTAAATTTATTAGTATTGTTATTCAATAATTGCAACAAATATCCTAATGATAAAAAAGATTTCCTTTGTATTGGCCATTTGCCTTTGGTTAGTAAACACACATGCGCAAGTATTGCCTTTAATTCCTCAGCCCAATAAAGTGGAGCTACAAAAAGGTAATTTTACCATTAATAAAAACACCATCATTTTTGCCGAAAAAAATTCGGACGAAGCCGCTTATTTGCAGCAATATATTTTTGAAAATTATGGTTTAAAATTGAAGGTTACCCATAAAATAAAGTACGAAACAAATACAATTACTTTTTTAAAAGCAACTGAAAAAGCCTGTGAAAACAACAAAGAAGAATACCAATTAAATGTAACTTCTAATTCAGTAAAAATATTTGCAACAAGCAATACTGGCATTTTTTATGGTATTCAAACATTAATTCAGTTATTACCTATTGAAAAAAATAACCAATTAACTATAGCTTGCTTACAAATAAACGATGCTCCTCGTTACCAATGGCGCGGCATGCATTTAGATTGTAGCAGACATTTTTTTACCAAACAAGAAGTAAAAAAGTATATTGATTATTTGGCCATGTATAAGCTAAATGTGTTTCATTGGCATTTGGTAGATGATCAAGGTTGGCGCATTGAAATAAAAAAATATCCATTATTAACCCAAATTGGAAGCAAACGTAGCGCTACTTTAATTGGTAAACCCACTTTTGATGCCAATGGCAATCCATCGTCTAACGATCAATACGATAGCACTTTATACCAAGGTTTTTATACCCAACAAGATGTAAAAGAAATTGTGGCTTATGCAAAAAAACGCCATATTACGGTAGTGCCCGAAATAGAAATGCCAGGCCATTCGTTGGCTGCTTTGGCTGCTTATCCTCAGTTTGCTTGTAATCCTGGTCCATTCCAAACCTTTAGCCGTTGGGGCGTTTCCGATGATGTTTATTGTGCAGGAAACGATGAAACATTTACTTTTTTAGAAAATATTTTAACGGAGGTATTGCAGTTATTTCCTAGTAAATACATTCATATTGGTGGCGATGAGTGTGTAAAAACCAAATGGAAAGCTTGTCCTAAATGCCAAAAACGCAAAGCCGATGAACATTTGGAAGATGAAGAAGCATTGCAAAGCTATTTTATTACTAGAATTGAGAAAATGGTGAATGCCAATGGACGCCAAATTATTGGGTGGGACGAAATTTTAGAAGGAGGACTTGCGCCAAATGCTGCTGTTATGAGTTGGCGTGGAATTAATGGAGGCATTGCCGCAGCTAAACAAAAACATTTTGTGGTAATGAGTCCCGGTCGTCCATGT
>JBGSBN010000208.1:0-5841 GCA_041730515.1 Methylacidiphilales bacterium
ATAAACGCGGTTGTAACTATTAAACCTCAAGGTAAGACTATTCAAAATTGTATGTTTTATGATAACAATACAGGAGAATATTTTGCGAAACCATATTATTTTAGAAACACAACCGAGGTTTCATTAGACTTTAAAAATAATGCTGGTGATATTCTTCAAATTTTTTACCCATATGGAAGCTATAATGTAGAATTTACGTCAGGCAATTTTAAAGATAATAGCAATATTATAGTTTCAGGCACCAATTTTAACACAACAAGTGGTTATTTTAATACGGTAAATCAAATTGTTCATAAAGACCAATATAAAATAGATGATAACAATGGTCAAAAGCGAATAAAATTTGATTGCAATTTGATAGGAGGTAAAATTACAATTTTTGAAGATAAAGTAGTGGGATGCAGATATTCCAATGTAGTTATTAATTCTAGTTTAAGAGGTGCAGAAGGATTTTATTTTAATACACAAATTGATGTAAAAGAACCAGGAAATCCAAATCCAATATTGTCTTATAGTTTACGTTCTGCAGAAAGTTCTAAATATACAAATACAGATTTATTAAGTTCAGGATTAACATTACCAGGTTTTGAAAATTATCAATATTCTTTAACAAGTTCTGTAGACCATTATGAAAATTTAGCATCAGGCAATTATAATAAACCTTTGTATACACAAACTACGTTAGTAAATGATATATGTAATTACTCTACCACCAATCCTAAAGTCGTTTATATCAATTATAATAGTCCTTATAACGATTTTGTATGGGTAGACGTGAATGCTAATATTGTATGCTCTGGTGGTAATACAGTACTACCCTCTGTTAACTTATTTTTTGTAAGAAAAAATGCAAAAGATGCATCAATACCTAGTAAAAATGTGATTAATTCTTTTTGGTATTATGGTCAAATGATTTTAAGTAATGGAAGTTTAAAAACAAAGCGTTTACGAAAAAATCAAGAGTATTTTATTTTTGCCGTTAATAATGATGGTTTTAGATGGGGTGAAACAATAAGTTTAGATCCGGCTCAAACTTCTCAAGTTTTGGAAGATGCTGACGGTTATTTTAAAGGCACACTAAACTATAATGCTGCTAATGATAGATTTTCGTTGAATATTGATTTTGATAATAAAAAAATGAAATATAAAATAAATGGTTGCGGTTATTAATTTTATTAACTAACTTTCTTAAGCCCTCTTTACGAGGGCTTTTTTTATGTCTTTATTTTTATAAAATAAATACTATAAAAAACCATAATAATAAAATATTTTCGTAGCAGATAGATAACCATGATTCAAGAGATAATTAAACACCAAATAGCTGCTGCGTTAAAGCAATTATATCAAATAGAAGTATTAGATAATCAAATTGTTATTGAAAACACCAAACCTGAATTTGAAGGTGATTTTACCTATGTGGTTTTCTCCATTTTAAAGCAAAGCAAAAAAGGTCCTGAGCAAACTGCTCAAGAAATTGGTGAATACTTAAAAACTAACTTTAACCAATTAGCTAACTTTAATGTGATAAAAGGGTTTTTAAACATGACTATTAGTAACCAATTTTGGTTTGATTTTTTAAAAAATAACTTTAACAACAAAGACTTTGGTTTTACTTTTGCCCATAGTGGACAAAAGATTTTAGTAGAATACTCATCGCCAAATACCAACAAACCTTTACACTTAGGGCATATTAGAAACAATTTATTAGGCTTTTCGGTTGCTCAAATTTTAAAGGCAAATGGTCACGAGGTTCACACCTGTAATTTGGTTAACGACAGGGGAATTCATATTTGCAAAAGTATGTATGCTTGGATGCAATTTGGCAATGGTGAAACGCCTGAATCAGCAGGTTTAAAAGGTGATCACTTGGTAGGTAAATACTATGTTATTTTTGATAAACAATACAAGCAAGAAATTGAAACTTTAATAGCGGAAGGTTTAACAAAGGAAGAAGCCGAAAAGAAAGCACCTGCTATAATTGCTGCTCAACAATTATTACAAAAATGGGAAGCTAACGGTGAAGAAACAGTAGCCATTTGGAAGAAAATGAATGGCTGGGTTTACCAAGGTTTTGATGTTACCTATAAAAAATTAGGTGTTCAATTCGATAAATTTTACTACGAATCAAATACTTATATTTTGGGTAAAGATATTGTGCAACAAGGTTTAAATTCGGGTGCATTCTTTAAAAAAGATGATGGCTCAGTTTGGATTGATTTAACAGCTGACGGACTTGACCAAAAATTATTATTGCGTGGAGATGGAACTTCGGTGTACATTACTCAAGATATTGGAACTGCCGAATTAAAGTATAATGACTTTGATTGCGAACGCTCTATATATGTAGTAGGCAATGAGCAAGATTACCATTTTAAAGTATTGCAATTAATTTGTAAGCGTTTACACAAACCTTTTGCTGATGGAATATTCCATTTAAGTTATGGCATGGTTGAATTACCTCATGGTAAAATGAAAAGCCGCGAGGGAACTGTGGTTGATGCTGATGAGTTGATAGATGAAATGATTGCAACAGCAACAGAAACTACCAAGGCTTTAGGCAAAACCGATGGCATTCCTGAAACAGAATTACAACATCTTTTTGAAACCATTGGAATGGGTGCTTTAAAATATTATTTGCTTAAAGTTGACCCTAAAAAGAAAATGATGTTTAATCCTGAAGAATCAATTGATTTTCAAGGCAACACTGGTCCATTTATTCAATATACTCATGCGCGTATCAAATCAATTTTACGCAATGCAGGTAATATTGATTACAATAGTTTTGATTTTACTCAAACTAATTTAACTGAACCTGAGCGTAAGTTAATGATTGCCATTTATCAATATCCACAAGCCATAGCCGATGCAGGAAAAGACATGAGCCCTGGCGTAATTTGTAATTACACCTACGATTTGGCTAAAGCATTTAACCACTTTTACCACGAATGTTCGGTTTTAAAAGAAGAAAATGAATCGCAACGTAATTTTAGAATTCAGCTGGTTAATTTAACAGCTCATATTATTAAATCAAGCTTTGGTTTATTAGGAATAAATGTTCCTGAAAAAATGTAATAAACTAAACATTATACCATTTTGATTTACAAATTAGGCCAATGGGTTAGGGGTAAATCTTAGATGGTATAATGCCGCTAAAAATAAATTGACAAAATCATACTTCAAAGCGGTATTAAACCATAAAAAAACGAGGCTATCTTTTAAAGTTAGCCTCGTTTTTTGCTTTTAGATAAATAATTTATAAACAGTATTTTTTCTTTAACTCTTTTACCTCATCACCATACATTTCTGTAAAGTTATTTGATAACGATTTACTAATGTTTTCACATGCTTTTGCTTTGTCGTTTTTCTCAAAATAAATCAGTGCCAAATTACGATACGCATAAGAATTAGTAGGGAAAATTTTCAATGATTTATTGATGTATTTTATAGCCTCATCCATATTGCCTAATTTAAATTCAGTATAGCCCAAATTGTTCAATAAATAAGCATTTTCGGGTTTTATTTTAAGGCCTTCTAACAAGTATTTTTTGGCTTTATCAAACTTATTTATTTGCTGCATTTGATAACCCAAATTGATATAAGTTCCAATAAAATTAGAATCAATTACTTTTATTTGAAGCAAAATTTTTTCCGACTCTTCCACTTGCCCATTATCAAAAAAAGTAGTAGAAAGATTATTTAAAATACTGATATTATTAGGACGAATTTTAAGGGCTTCTTGGCAATCAGCTATCGACTTTTCAATGGTTTCAGAATGATGATACGCACCACTCCTACTCAGTAAAATATCAAATTTTAACGAGTCGTCTTTGCATAATTCGTAAGCACGATTGAGGTCGTTGATACTATTTTGCATTTGACGAATTTCATAATAAAATTGACCTCTTGATAAATAAGCGCCTGCTGAATTTGGATATTTTTGAATGGTTTTTTGAATATGATCCCAAGCTTTTTCTCCATCTACATAAATTAAAATCCTGCTCTTTAAATTTTCGCTGTTTTCGTCCAATCCGTTTTTAGCCATTTCCTTTTCAAGCACTTCCAAAGCCTTTTTCGATTTTCCTTCAACAAAAAGTTGTTTGGCTTCATCTAATTTTGTTTGTGCCCAAACTCCACTAATTGATAAAAAAATAAGTACTGTAAAAGTTGTTATTTTACTAATTATTTTCATTGGTTTATTTTTTTTCAAGCACCAAAACTATTTTATTAAAATTGGCTGCTGCATTTACAACTGCTCTAAAGTTTTCGTAACTTTTTAAAGGTAAGTTTACAATATTGTAAAATTCGTCACTTTTTAAAATTAGCTTATTGCCTTCAATGCGGTAGGACGATGTAAAACTTGCTGCATCACCTTCGTTTTTAAATGGCTGAACCGACATGGTTAAATCATTGGCATTTTTTATGGTGTATCCATCAGGAATAATAAAAGTAATTTCGCGGTGATATTCTCTATTATAATCGTTTTCAATTGGAAGAGTTCTGTTGTTTTCTTGATATAACTCTGTTTGAGGGCCGATTAAATCGCCAAATTTCAATAAAATTTTATTTCCAGCTTTACTCAAAAAATGACTTGAAGTTAAATTACTGTTCACAATTAATGGATTAACCATTAAGTTATCGGCACCTTTATTTTCAATTTTTATTTTCTTAATGGTAATATTCTCATTAAGTGATTTTACAATCGATTCTTCAAACTCTTTAATTTTATCGGTAGCAACAAAATCAAAATAAGGTTGGAAATTTTGCGCATAATAACCAGTATATTCTATTTTAAAATCAATGTTTAAACTATCGCCACTATTATCCATTTGAGCGGTAATATACATATTGTGTTGCGTTTCTTTAGCTGGTCGGGCATTAATAAATTTCACCTTTCCTGCACCAGTATTAATATCGCCTATGCTTACTTTTTTAATAAATAAACCATAATTTTCAACAAACCCGTAAGGCACCAAACCAAGGCGATATGCTTGCGAAAATGGTGACAAATACTTGTCAATTTTTGGGAAATACAATAAGTAATCAGTTAAAAAAACATACGATTCAAATTCCTTATCAAAATGATTTTTGTAACGATTAGAAGTAACCACTATTTCTTGTTCAATTCCTAATTGGTTTATCATGTGGTAAATAATTCTTAACGCGCCTGTTTCATTTAATGCACCAACTTTTACGATTGATTCAATATTTTGTAATCTTTCGTCCTCGGCTTCCATAAAATTAAACGTCTTTTTTACATAATTTTCTACTGCTCTAATTTTTGCTTCATCGGTTGGCGCGTACTTTATGTCGCTTTGCTTAACCATTTTATTTATTTCTTTCAACTCATTTTTAGAAATGGTATTACAAATATTTTCGAATAAACCTTGACTAACTAAACCATAATTAAACGGGTTTTTTTTGCCTTTAGCAGTATTAAAATATAACTGATAAACCACTTTCATGGCATTGCCTTTTTCGTTTCCAAAACTTTCGCCTTCTATTTTTTTTACATTGCTAATTTCGCCTATTAACAAATTGCGCTCACTTAAGCTAGAGTCAGCTTTTAGTTCTGCAAATCCATTAAATGATTTAGATGTAAAAATTAAGTTTTCGGGCGATATCACTTTAAAAATAATCTTTGCTTTTTCAGCACCACCTTGAAAATTTTGCATATAACCCGATATATTGGCATTTCGTTTTACTAAATAATAATATTCAATATATCCGCCCTTTTCAGCCCCTGAAACTGCAAAATAATTTATTTTCTGTTTATCTTCGGTTGTGCCTTCTTTTAAAGCATCCTTCCCCATCGATTTCATACTTCCGTTTGGTAAAACTACA
>JBGSBN010000209.1:0-5817 GCA_041730515.1 Methylacidiphilales bacterium
AGTTTAGAAGAATATCTTGGAGTAAAGCACGTTATTCCTTGTGCCAACGGAACGGATGCGTTGCAAATTGCCATGATGGGATTGGGTTTGCAGCCAGGCGATGAAGTGATTACAGCCGATTTTACGTTTGCCGCAACCGTAGAAGTCATTGCTTTATTGCAATTAACACCCGTTTTGGTTGATGTAGAGGTATACAATATGAATATTTCTATTGATGCGATAAAAAAAGCGATTACTCCAAAAACAAAAGCTATAGTTCCAGTGCATCTTTTTGGTCGAGCCGCCAATATGGAGGCGATCATGGCGATTGCCAAGGAACATAATTTATATGTAATTGAAGATAATGCACAAGCCATTGGTGCAAATTGCAAGTTTTCTGACGGTACAAAAAAGAAAGCGGGCGCGATCGGACATGTAGGGGCCACTTCATTTTTTCCAAGTAAAAATCTACCACCTGTACTATTTCCTGTTGGTTGTATTACGGCCCAAATAGGACCAGAATTTCCACTACTATTAGCAGTAAATGCTCCTGTCAAAATGCCAGTACCACCGAATACTGAACCATTCCATTGATTTCCAGCGCCATAGGTTGTACTTGCATCTGTTGTTAAAGCTAATCCCACTCTTAAATCATAGCTTTGATTAGCTACTAAACCAGTAATTTGAAAGCAAAAATAAAAGGGTACTCTTGCATTGTTTAAAGTAGCAGCAGTTCGTCCCGAAAAATATTGTGGAACAACTAATTCAGTCAATGTTTGTGCAAAACTGCTTAAGGTGAAAGCAATTGTAAAAAAACTAATTATTATTTTTTTCATTTTATAAAATTTATTGGTTGCAAAAGTATAAAAATTAATTAAATGCTTTGTAAACAAATTATTAATTTATTTCAACAATTAAATCAATATATTTTTACAAGTACCTTTTATTTAATAAAATAGCAAGTTTCAGATTTATTAATAACTTGTTTTAAACTAGTTTTGCTTCTGAAATAATTAAATGAAAACAAGCCAAACATACCATTACGATCAAATTGCGCAAGCTTTAAAGTTTTTAGAAATCAATTTTAAAGAACAACCTAGTTTAGAAGTTGTAGCTAATCATTTAAATATGAGTCTTTTTCATTTTCAAAGACTATTTTCCGATTTTGCAGGTGTTAGTCCAAAAAAGTTTTTGCAGTTTTTAAATATTAATTATGCCAAACAAATGCTGAAAAATGAGCAGCACACTTTATTTACAGCTGCCTTTGAAACAGGTCTTTCAAGTACCAGTCGCCTCCACGATTTATTTGTAAAAATAGAAGGAATGACCCCAGCCGAATATAAAAATGGTGCGCAAAATTTAGCCATTTACTATCAATTTAACCAAAGTGTTTTTGGGCAATACCTCATTGCATCTACCCAAAAAGGCATTTGTTTTTTAATGTTCAATTCAAGTAAAATTGAGCTTTTAGCAGCATTGCGACAATATTTTCCAAATGCCATTTTTCAAGAAAAAACAACCTCGTTTCACCAAAAAGCGGCTTTGGTTTTAAACAATCAAAACATAAGTAACCAACCTTTAAACTTGCACTTAAAAGGAACCGATTTTCAGATAAAAGTTTGGGAGGCCTTGCTTAAAATACCTGAAGGAAATTTTACTACTTATGGGAAATTAGCTGAAAATATAGGAAATGCCAAGGCTAGCCGCGCAGTGGGTACTGCCATTGGAAGCAACCCCATCGCTTTTATTATTCCATGCCACAGAGTTATTCAATCATCGGGTAAATTTGGACAATATCGCTGGGGAAGTGAACGTAAAGCAGCCATTTTAGGTTGGGAAGCAGCCAAACAATTTACACATAATAGTAGTTTACAAAATGATGCAGTTATTTAATTTTGACAAACACCAAAACTTGCTTCCTTGCCAAGGAACTGTAAATTATTATGGAAAGGTATTTTCAAAAGCCGAAGCCGACCAACACTACAATAATTTACTAAACAATATATTATGGAAAAACGATGAAGCTATTATTTTTGGAAAACATATTATTACAGCCCGAAAAGTAGCATGGTATTCTGAAAAAGAAATCAGTTATACTTACTCTAAAATTAGCCGAAAATCACATTTGTTTACTCCTGAGTTAATGGCCTTGAAGCAAATAATTGAAAATATTACCGGACAAACTTATAATTCGTGTCTTTTAAATTTATACCATAATGGCAATGAGGGCATGGCTTGGCACAGCGATGATGAAAAAGAATTGATTAAAAATGGGGCAATTGCCTCGGTTACATTTGGTACAGAGCGCAAATTTGCTTTTAAACACAAAACCTCCAAACAAACCGTAACCCTTAATTTAGAGCACGGCAGCATTTTGGTAATGAAAGACGAAACCCAAACCCATTGGCTCCATCGCTTACCTCCTACTACCAAAGTTTCCACCCCACGTATTAACCTAACTTTTAGAACGATGATTTTTTGAATGCGAAGAGTGCGAAGTGCGAAGTGACAAAAATGCGGAGTAAGTAGAAGTGTATAATAAGTATTTAGCAATAGGCAAATAAACTTTCTAAACAACTAAACCCTCTAAACAATTCAGCAATTAACCAATTAACCAATTAACCAATTCCGCAAGGCGTTCCCGTCCACCAACTTAAACACTTTCACACTTTAGCACCTAAACAACTTAACATACTGCATTCAATTTTCGAAAAAAACTACTATTCTTGCCTCCTAAATTTTAGGTAATGAAAAAAACTGCATTAATAACAGGAAGTACTAGTGGAATTGGGTTGGCTATAGCCAATAATTTAGCTTCCAAAGGATATAATATAGTATTTAATGGATTAGAAGCAAATGGAGCAGAAATAGCTGCCGATATTGCTCAAAAACATGGCATTGATTATTTGTTTTCGCCTTGTAATTTATTGTATCCTGAACAAATAGAAACCATGGCTACTGAGGCTTTGGCTAAATTTGGAAAGATTGATGTGTTGGTAAATAATGCTGGTATCCAGTTTGTTTCACCAGTACAAGATTTTCCTTTAGAAAAATGGAATCAAATTATTGCCATTAATTTAACAGCTACTTTTTTGCTTACTAAATTTTGTTTCCCAAGCATGTTGACTCAAAAATTTGGTCGAATTGTAAATATTGCATCGGCACATGGTTTGGTAGCTAGTGAATACAAATCGGCTTATATTGCTTCCAAACATGGCGTGGTTGGTTTTACAAAAACCATCGCCTTAGAAGGAGCACCGTACAATATAACTTGTAATGCCATTTGCCCTGGATATGTGCATACACCCATTGTTGAAAACCAAATTGGCGACCAAATGAAAGCACACAATTTAACACGTGAGGAAGTAATTCAAAAAGTAATGCTTAGTAAACAAGCTATTAAATCATTTATTTCAATTGATAGCATTGTACAAATGGCAGCATTTTTAATTTCTGACGAAGCAGCAACCATTACCGGAACTGCAATACCTGTAGATGGAGGTTGGACAGCACAATAATATGAATAATTATAAAAGTATTTTTTTAGAGATTAATGGTATAAAACTACATTTTTTACATTATCCCAATGCCGACAAACCTGTTTTATTATTACTTCATGGACTTACGGCTAATTGCCACGCTTTTGAAGGACTGTTAAGTAAAGGTTTATCCGATAATTTTGAGTTATTGATTCCTGATTTACGTGGCAGAGGTTTAAGTAGTCATCCTGCTTTTGGTTATAGTTTTAAACAACATGCCGATGATGTTATTGGATTAGTTAAACCATTTACTAACCGCCAAATTATATTAGCAGGCCATTCTTTTGGTGGATTACTTTCTTCTTATTTATGTTACTACTATCCTAAGTTTTTTAGTAAAATAATATTTTTAGATGCGGCACCTGCCATGAATCCTAAAACACCATTTATGTTGCAAACATCGATGGGTAGATTAGATAAACAATTTAAAGATAAAGAAGCTTTTTTTGAGCAAATAAAATTAGCGCCTTATGTTCATTTTTGGGATGATGATATGCAAAAATATTACGATGCAGATATTCAAGTAAACCAAAACGGAACAGTGGAGTCAAGGTCTGACCTAGCACAAATTATTCAAATAGCAACTCATGTTAGCAAAGAGCCGTTTGCTTTGTATTTTAGAAATATAAAACAAAACGCATTGTTAGTGAGTGCCGATGGTATTTATAATTTAAACGAGCCCATTTTACCTACATATTTAGCACAAAAAGCGGTACAACTACTTAAAAATGGTGAGTTAAAAGTGAGTAATGGCAACCATCATACCATGCTTTATGGAGCGTATGCCCAACAAATAGTTGATTGGATAAATGAGTTTGTTCATCAACCTGCATAAATTGGAATTACAAATATGGCGGAGGCAAATTTAAAGTTGTCTCTGCTATTTTTTTTGAAATAAAATCCATAACAGTTGAACTGCATTTGCAAGATTTATTCAACAATATAACTCCCGATTTATCGGGAAAACAATTAAAAATCCGCTAACTCACCCTGTTCATCAACTCTTCGGCTGTGTGGGTTAAAATGGTTTTCTTGGTTTCATCTACTTGTACATCGGCTAAATGTTGGTAGGCTAAGTCTAAATATTGCTGTTTTTTACTTTCGGCAAATTGTTTAATCATATACTTATCATACAGATTGATAACTCCTTGAACCTTATTTTCAGTATCAGTCATTTGCATTAAATCGTCTAATAATTTCTTGTCGTCTTTATGAACAGATTCTAATAACTCAATTAAAAGCAAAGTTTTTTTATTGGAAATAATATCACCTCCAACTTGCTTGCCTGTTATGGTTCCATCACCAAAAGTATCTAGTAAATCATCTTGAATTTGAAATGCTATGCCAATATTTTTACCAAATTCGTATAAATGCTGTGCATCATCATTGCTTGCTCCTCCTATTAAAGCGCCAATTTGTAGCGAACAGCCCAATAAAACTGCGGTTTTCAGCTTTATCATTTCCAAATATTCATCGTGCGAAACTGACTTTTGGGTTTCAAAATTCATGTCTATTTGCTGCCCTTCGCATACTTCAATAGCAGTTTTGTTAAAAATTTGAAGCAATGATTTTAAGTTAGCTGTTTCAGTTTCGCAAAGCAATTCTGTTGCCTTTATCATCATCAAATCGCCACTTAAAATGGCAATTGGCATGTTCCATTTTTTATAAACAGTTTCCTTGCCTCTTCGCAAAGGTGCGTTATCCATTATATCATCGTGAACCAAAGTAAAGTTATGAAATACCTCAATGGCATGAGCGGCATGTAAAGCTTTTTCTATATTTGAATCAAATAAATCACAAGCCATTAATACCAAAATAGGGCGTAAACGTTTACCTCCCAATTGCATCATGTAATCAATTGGTTCGTATAATTCTTTAGGATTAGAGCCGTAATTAGCCGCATTGATATGGCTGCTAAATATTTCAAATAATTGCTGGTATGTTTTCATTAGTAATTGATGAAGCTCTATTTAATTATGATAAAGCAATTTTCAAATCCTCTATTAAATCATCAATGTCTTCTACACCAACACTTAATCGTAATAAACTATCAACTACACCGGCAGCTTCGCGCTCTGCTTTTGGAATAGAAGCATGAGTCATAGTAGCAGGATGGTTAATTAAACTTTCAACACCACCTAAACTTTCGGCCAAAGTAAATACTTTAAAACCTGATGCTATTCTAAATGTATCTTCTAAGCTGGCATTTTTCAAAACAATTGAAATCATTCCGCCAAAATCGCGCATTTGTTTTTTAGCAATTTCGTGATTAGGATGTGTTTCAAAACCTGGCCAATAT
>JBGSBN010000210.1:0-5773 GCA_041730515.1 Methylacidiphilales bacterium
TATTTCCTTGAGAAACTTCAAAAAGTTTACGTTCAGCGCTATCTAATAATTCAAAAGCATCTGTTCCATCCTCGTAAGCTTCGGTTCCTATTTCTCCACATATTCTAATTAATTCGCGCTGTAAAAACTTTTGAGCAATAATACGAGCATGGTATTCAATATTTGCAGCACTGGCAACCCTATTGGTAAGTGAGGTAACGTAATAAGCACCTCCTGAAATTTCTAAATTACCTTTCTTTTTAAGTTCTTGGCTTACTGTTAAAATATCAACTGCACTTCCATTTTGCCATAAATTTAAAATGGCTTCGTAAATATTTTTATGCTTTGGGTCGTAAAAACTATCAGGCTTTAGTACCTCTGCTAAAATATTGATGGCATCTTTTTCAAGTAAAAGCGCACCTAAAACGGCTTGTTCTAATTCTGGGGCTTGTGGAGGTAATTTTCCAGTCTCAAAAATTTGCGCGTTTGTAAGGGTTCGTCTTTTTTTATTTATTGTTGTTTCAGCCATTACTTATTGATAATATTTCTAGGTTTTTACTTCTCAAAAATGCTATAAAATTGACTTTATAGCAAATTGAAAAATGATATACACAAGTGTTTTTTTTATGTTAGGCAATTGTTAATAACACCAATGGTTTTATTATAAATATTTGAAAACTAGGCAATATTTATAAACAATTTAAGGAACTACTATTTGTAAACTCCTAAAGCCTATATCAGCTAAAATTGAACTAATAATAATTTCTTAACATTAAACGTTAGCAATAAAATTTGATATCTAAATTGAATGGAACAATTGATTTTGCAGAATAATTTTAAAGGAAAAGCTTAAAAAAACAACCTGTTTTACTTTCCATAAAAATAAAATTAATCAGTTCTAGGTACTCTTGTTAAAATTAACTTTATTTTGTTAATTTTATTTCGGTTATTGTACAAAATTTAAACTCCCTAATATTTGAAAAATAAAGTAATTAAATGGTATGTATTGCTACTAGTTATTGGCCTTTCGTGTCAAACAGAGCAAGAAAAAATTAAACTTAAAGTAGATTCATTTGGTGTTTTTGCCGATTCATTATTGGCATATAACAAATATCATGTGGAGGTTTTATATGGCGATACCGAAATGTTAGACATTCAAGACCCAATCAATCCTGCATTAAATTTTAAAGGAAAAGCTATTCAGTTACACTCCAATATATTCGATACTTCTACCAATTATGCCAATAAAGCAATGGCCAATGCATTACAAAAATATAATGGCTTGGTACATGAATTGGATTCGTTAAAATTTAACATGGACCCAAAAACAGTAGTTGAATTTGAAGGCATAAAAGCAAATATTAACCAAATAAAAAAAACAATCAAATAAATGAAAAAGCATAGGATTAAAATTATATCAGTTGCAATTGTAGCAGTTGCAATCGTAGTTTATTTGTTATTCTTTAAAAAAGCGGTTACCAACGAAATTACGGTTTTGGTAGAGGAGGGCGATTTTGAAGTAACTGTTTTAAATACAGGCGAGTTAAGGGCTAAAAATTACACCGAAATTTCTGCCCCAAGTTCGCTTAGGCAAGTTGGTATTTGGCAAGTAAAAATAAGCAATTTAATTACAGAAGGAACAGTGGTAAAGGAGGGTGAATTTGTGGCTGAATTAGATAAAACTGAGATTATGAATAAGATTAATGAAGAGCAATTAAATGTTCAAAAAAAACAATCTGAATTTAAATCAACCCAATTAGATACCACCTTAACCATGCGCGATGCAAGGGATGAATTATTTAATTTAAAATATGCAGTGGAGGAGCGCAAACTTACCAAAGAACAGTCTATTTATGAGCCACCAGCTGTATTGCGACAAGCTGAAATTGAGTATGAAAAAGCAATTCGCAATTTTGAACAAAAGAAAGAAAACTATAAAACCAAGCAACAACAAAGTGTAACTAAAATGCAAATAATTGGCAGTGAATTAACCAAAGCCCAAAATAGGTTAGGGGAATTAACCACCACATTATCTGAATTTACCATTACAGCTCCAAAAAGTGGAATGGTAATTTATGCAAAGGAGTGGGATGGTAAAAAAAGAATAGTTGGAAGTACGGTTAATTCGTGGGATCCAACGGTGGCCAATCTTCCTGATTTAAGAACCATGGAAAGTGTTACTTATATTAATGAAGTAGATATTCAAAAAGTAAAAGTGAATCAAAAAGTGAGCATTGGTTTAGATGCACAATCAGGTAAAAAATTGGTTGGATTAGTGAAATCTGTGGCAAGTATTGGGGAGCAAAAACCAAATAGCGAAGCCAAAGTATTTGAAGTAGTAATTGATGTTACCTCAATTGACACATCGTTAAGGCCAGCCATGACCACAGCCAACAGCATTTCGACCAACACCTTAAAAAAAGTATTAAGTGTGCCTATTGAAAGTGTTCATAATGAAGGAAACAAAGCATTTGTTTATAAAAGAGTGAACTCAAAAATTGTGAAACAATTAGTAAAAACAGGCGCTAGCAACGAAACACATACCGTAGTTGCTAACGGCCTTTTAAATAAAGATGAAATTTTTCTTTCAACTCCTAAAGATACTGTAGGTATTACTTGGGTAGAATAAAACGGGCTATAAAAATTAATCACAAAAGTTTAAAAAATAAAACATACAAACATAAATTTACATGAAAATTCAAAACCACAAAATTCTGTTTTTGGCTTTTACATTGGTATTTGCCAAACTATCATTTGCACAAAAGCATGTTCAGCTTATTAATTCACAAAAAATTTTAAAAGATGGATATGATTTATACGAAGAAGGTAAGTATCAGAAGGCGCTTGATTTATATGCAAAAGTGCCAAATGGAGATACCAATTATTATGCTGCGCAATATGAATTATCGTTATGCTATTATCAGTTAGAAAAATACCAACAAGTGGTAGATTTATCGCGCAAGTTAATAGCAGATGGTAGCCATGAAGTGAACCAATTTAATATATTAGGAAATGCACTTGATGAATTGAAACAAATTGATAAAGCCATTGAAGCTTACGATGAAGGTTTAAAATTATATCCATACAATAGTAATTTATTGCTTAACAAGGGAATAGTTTACGAGGTTTCTGGCGATTTTAAAAAAGCATTTGAAGTGTACCAAAAACTTTTTAGTGTTTCTCCATTATTTCCATCTGCTCATTTGAGAATAGCACAAATGGCCGAAAAAGAAGGGAAGTTAACACAAGCAATTATGGCTTACACTTTCTTCTTAATTTTAGAACCATCTACCAAAAGAAGCACCAGGATTTTGGGCGATTTTAATCGTTTATGCAATAAAAGTTCTAATTTAATTGGCACCACCACTACCGGTGTATTTACCAACGAATTTGAAGAAATTGACTTCTTGGTTTCAAATCAAGTTGCTTTAAACGATAAGTATAAAGTACCTGGAAAATTAAAGTTTCCAATTAATAAGCAATTGTATTTAGTTATTGAAAAAACTGCTGGTTTGGCTCAAAATGATGGTGGTTTCTTTTCTAAATATTACTTACCATTTTTTACCGATTTTTTAAAAACGCAATCATTCGAAAATTTATCATTATTGGTTTTAGCATCGAGCGACAATGAAGACATTTCGAAAATTGTAAATAAAAAAGTAGATGACTTAAAGAAAAGCAGAACAACCTATATTGAAAAAATGATGGAAATTAGGCCAAGTCGCGAGTTTGTAATAAACGGATCAAAGTTTAACTTAAAATATTGGAATTATGATAACTATACCACAGAGGCGCTTGGAAATGTAAATAACGTATTTAAAAATATTGGTAATTGGGTGTTTTTTGACAAGGATGGATATGTTGATGTAATAGGTCCATTTAACGATAAAGGAAATCGCCACGGAACTTGGATTTATTTTAACGAGTTAGGCGATACTACTAAGGTGCTTAATTACCAAGATGGAGTTGCAAATGGAAGCTACAGAATTTATCGTTTAGGAAAGGTTTTTGAAACAGGAACTTATGTAAATGATAATATAAAAGGCGAGGTGTTAAATTTTTATGCTGATGGAACCCTACAAAGCAAAGATAATTTTGATAACGACAAAAGAAATGGACCTGGTTTTCAGTATTTTGCTAATGGGAAAATTAACTATGAATACACTAGTGTTAATGGCGAACTTGTAGGTGTTTTTAAAGAATATTATTCAAATGGATTAGTGAAAAAAGAAAGTAATTATAAAAACGGCAAATACGATGGGGCTTATAACGAGTATTATGAAAACGGAAAGTTAAAATTAGCATGTAAATATGTAAATAATGTATTAGAAGGTTCTTATAAAACTTATCATTTAAATGGTAATTTAGAAAAAGAAGGAATGGCCGTTAAAGGCAATATTTCTGGCAAATGGACTACTTATTATCCTGATGGAAAAATAAAGGTTGTTTCTAATATGGACGAAACCGGAAAAATTAATGGTGAAGAAGAATTTTTTACCCACGATGGTAAAAAATATGGCCAAGATACTTATGTAAAAGGGGATTGGAAAAATGTAAAATATTTTGGACCGAATGGGAAAATAATTTTTGAAACAAAAATAGCTAAATCGGGTACCAAGCTAATCAACTACAATAATCAATTTGATAAAATTTCGGAAGGTAGTTTAACCGCTGGAAGCAGAGAGGGATTATGGTCGTTTTTTAATCCTAATGGAACAGTATCATCAACCGAAAATTATGTAAAAGGCGATTTGCAAGGCGAATGTAAAACCTATTTTGTAAATGGCCAATTATCGGGTGTTTATAATTACGAAAGTGATGAAAGAGATGGCCTTGAATTAAAATATTATGCCAACGGAACTTTAAGTTCTGAAGGAAATTACATGGCTGGAAACAAATGTGGTGTTTGGAAAAATTACCAAGTGAATAGCGCTTTAGAAAGTGAATATTTTTATAATGAAGGCGATTTAAATGGATGGGGCTTTGAATATTTTTCGAATGGTAAAATTGATAAAAAATTTAGATACAAAGAAGGAATACTAACAGAAATACAACATTGCGACACCAATGGTTTTGTGCTTGATAGTATCAAAATTCCTAACGGAAGCGGCCGTGTAATGTTAAAAGGGGTTTCAGGAAAAAAATATTATGATGGTGGTTTCTTAAATGGATTTAACCATGGAAAAGTTTCTTGGTTATTTCCTTCAGGACAAACTTGGATTAAGGCAGAGTATTACCTTGGTTATAAAAATGGTGATTATTTAACTTACCACCCAAATGGAAAATTAAGTAAAAAACAAAATTACTATTATGGCGATGTAAATGGCACCTCAGAGTTTTATAATTTTTATGGCGAACTAAACCAAAAAGATGAATACCGTTATGGAGTAAATCATGGTAAAAACACCTACTATTATAGAAATGGAAAAGTAGAAACAGAAGTAAATGTATATGAAGATGAAAAACATGGAGAGTCTCGCTATTATGCCGAAACTGGCGAAATAAGAGAAATTAGATTTTATAATTTCGGTAAATTAATTGGGTATACTTACATGGGTAAAAATGGCAAATTGGTAGATACGGTTTTTGTGAAAAATGGCGATGCTGTTATCAAAGCTTATTATCCTGTGCGTCACTACCAATAAAACGAGGGGGAATTGGGATGTCACAAGATTTGAAGAATGTTGGAGCAGCCCAGCGGCGACTTTGTCATTGGCAGCCAGCACCATCGTGGTATCCAACTGCTCGCTTTGCAGCATGTAGTTCTCAATCACACTGCTGAGCTTTTCAATCG
>JBGSBN010000211.1:0-5764 GCA_041730515.1 Methylacidiphilales bacterium
TTCAATAACCACTACTTTATTCATTACATCACCTTGACGAATAGCATCAATTACTTCTAAACCTTCTACCACTTTACCAAAACAAGTATGGTTTCTGTCTAAATGTGCTGTGTTTTCGCGGCTATGGCATACAAAAAACTGTGAACCACCTGTATTTCTACCAGCATGTGCCATTGAAAGTACACCTCTATCGTGGTATTGGTTTCCACCTGTTAACTCACAATCAATTTTGTAACCAGGTCCACCAGCTCCAGTTCCCGTAGGATCGCCACCTTGAATTACAAAGTTAGGTATTACCCTGTGAAAAGTAACCCCATTATAATAACCTTGCTCGGCTAATTTAATAAAATTGGCTACTGTGTTTGGAGCATCTTGCTCAAAAAATTCAATTTTCATTACACCTTTATCGGTGTGTATTTCTACTTTTTTCATATTTTTTTTGCTTCTAGCTGCTGGCGCCTAGCCTCTTGCAGCTTCTATTGTTTTAGTTTGTAATTTTTATTTTGCTAGAGGCTAGAGGCCAGTGGCCAGTTGCTAGCAGCTACTTAGTATCCAAATAATTCTTTCAATTTAGCTTCTAAGGCCTCTCCGCGAAGTTTAGTGGCAATAATTTTACCTTCTTTATCAATTAATACCGTGTGTGGAATTGATTCAAAGTTATACGTTCTTAAAAGTGGCGTATTCCATTGCAATAAATCACTTACGTGGTACCAAGTTAACTTATCAGCATTAATGGCGTTAATCCATTTTTCGCGGTTATTATCCAAACTAACACCCAATATATCAAAACCTTTATCGTGGTATTTTTGGTAAAGTGCCACTACTTTTGGATTTTCTTTTCTGCAAGGTGCACACCAACTAGCCCAAAAATCAATCATTACCACTTTTCCACGTAAACTGCTTAAAGCAAATTCTTTTCCATAAGGATCGTTTAATTTAATTTCGGGAGCCAAGCTACCAGTTGCTGTGGCAGCCATTCCTTGCACTCTACTATGCAATACCGCAGCGTATTTTGAATTTTGAAACTTACTATACAACTTTTTATCTATTTCATTTAAAAAAGCGAACTCTGCTTCAGGCATCATAAAATTAGCAGCAAAATAAGGCACAATGCTATTCATTTTATCAATGGCCGCTTTTAATTGTACTTCGTTATTACGTGTAATGCTATCAAACTCGGCCCTTATTCCAGCTTGCACCGAAACAGGTGGAATATTATTGCCATAAACAGCAGTATATTTCTCTTCCAACTTAGCCATTTGGTTAGTGCTTTTGGTGTTTATATCCATCAAAATTTTCAAGTCATCGTTTTCCTTCGAACCTTTAACTGCATATTTATCCAAATTATCTGCATCTATAGTTATTTCAAAACGGCTATTACTATCAATCACCACAATGATATCGCCTTTAGGCAAACGAATTACACAAAATGTTTTTTCTTTAACAGTTCCATCTAATTCAAAAGTACCATCTTCTAAAATAGCCGAAGTATCTAATGGCAATAATCCAGTATTGGTAATCTCTTGAATATTAATGCTTCCTTTAGCATTTTTTATAACCCCAGTAATGGCAAAACCTGCTTTACCCGGCTTATTTTTATTGATGGAATTGCCACAGGCAATAAAACTACTTAATAAAAGTATAAAAAATATATTTCTCAAATTCATATTGTTATTGTTTATCTAATGTTTCTTTAACTAATTTACTTGCTATTTTAGGATCGGCTTTACCTTTACTCAGCTTCATTACATCTCCCATAAACATGCCTACTAAGCTTTGTTTACCTGCTTTGTATTCAACCACCTTAGCCGGATTAGCTGCTATGGCTTCATCAATCCATTTTTGTAATTCATCTGTATTACTTTCTTGCATTAAGTTTAATTGCTGCGCAATGCTTTCTGCACTTTCGGTTGGTTTTTCAATCATGCTAGCAAATACTTTTTGCGCAGCACTATTACTTACTTGTCCACTATCAATTAAAGCAATAATTTCTGCTATTTGTTTTGGCGATAATTTAAAATCAGCAATATGTAAAGCTTGCTCATTTAAATAGGCTTTAACCGAAGTCATCATCCAATTGGCCGCTGCTTTAATATTTTTGGTAAATGCTAAAATTTGCTCAAAATAATTGGCTATTTCTTTGCTTTCAATCAATACATTGGCATCGTATTCGTTCAAACCAAACTCAGTAGTGTATTTATGAAACAATGCCTTTGGCAATGCTGGCATTTGGTGTTTTACATCGTCAATAAAAGCTTGTGTAACCCGCAATGGTGGTAAATCAGGCTCAGGAAAATAGCGGTAATCAGCAGCACCTTCTTTACTACGCAACGTAAAAGTGGTTCCTTTTTGTGCATCAAACGAGCGTGTTTCCATTACAATGGTTTCGCCTGCTTCAATGGCTTCAATTTGGCGTTTCACTTCGTAATCAATGGCTTTTTGCACATTTCTAAAAGAGTTCATGTTTTTAACCTCTACCTTGGTTCCAAACACTTTGCTACCATTTAACATCACCGAAATATTGGCATCGCAACGCAGACTACCTTCTTCCATGTTTCCATCGCAAATGTCTAAGTATTTTACCAATTGCTTAATTTCAGTTAAGTATTGGTAAGCCTCTTCCCCATTTTTCATATCGGGTTCCGACACAATTTCAATTAAAGGTACACCTGCACGATTTAAGTCAATTAAAGTATTGTACACATCTTGATCATGCATGCTTTTTCCTGCATCTTCCTCCATGTGTATACGCGTAATTCCAATACGTTTTGGTTCTTTATCTTTTAGTTTTATTTCAATAAAACCATCGGTACAAATAGGAGTTTTATCTTGTGTAATTTGATAACCTTTAGGCAAATCGGCATAAAAGTAATTTTTACGCGCGTAATGTTGCCATTCGGCAATGGTGCAATTACAAGCCAAGCCCATTTTTACAGCATATTTCACTACTTCTAAATTATGCTTTGGCAATGTACCCGGATGCCCTAAACTAATTGGACTAACCTGTGTATTTGGATTTGCGCCATATTCGTACTCATCGGCACAATAAGCCTTACTTTTGGTAAGCATTTGGGTGTGTACCTCTAATCCTATAACGGTTTCGTATTTATCGTAAATTGATTCGCTCATTTTTCGTGGCGCAAAATAAGCTAATTATTTGATTAGAAATGTAGAATTTTTTATAACATTTTATTGCTTAAAACAGCCTTATTTACGCTATAAATGTCAATAAATTATAATATACTGTTTTACATATTATTAAATCAAATCGTTTATTGCTAGTTCTATATCCTTGTATTTAAACTCAAAACCTTCGTTTATTAGTTTTTCAGGATAAACCCACCTGCTTTTTAACAATAATTCTATTTCAGTATTTATTAACCACGCCCCTATTTCTAATAGCCATTTTGGTTGGTTTATACCAATTGGCATTTTTAGCTTTTCTCTTACTTGTTGCATAAAATAAGCATTGGTAACCGCGTTTGGAGCTGCTAAATTATAAGTTCCTACGCAGTTATTGTTATTTATAAAATAGTCAATAGCGCTGCAAAAATCATCAATATGAATCCAACTAAACATTTGTTTTCCAGTACCAGCTTTACCTCCAAGTCCAAATTTAGCCAAGTTTTTAAATGGAACCATAACGCTTTTATCCTTTTGTAAAACAATGGCAATTCTTAAATTAATTTGCCTTACTTCATTGAATGAAAAACTATAAAATAATTGCTCCCATTTTTGACAAACATCAACGCTAAAACCTTCGCCAATAATTCCATTTGTTTCTGTATTTGGCTTTTCATATTCGTTTCTATAAATGGTTCCTGAAGCTGCGTTCATCCACACTTTTGGTTTTTGTTTACATTGTTTTATGGCTTCACCTAAAATGGCCGTACTATCTAGTCTTGAAGCATAAATTTCGGCTTTATTGGCTTCGTTGTATCTACAATCTACCGATTTACCATTAAGATTAATTAATGCTTCAACACCTTCTAACTCAGCCGCCCAATTGCCTAAATTCTTAGCATCCCAATTTATAAATGTGATGCCATTTTCGGTTTTTGAATTACCTCGTGTTAATACAATTACATAGAATTTATCTTTAAAATAATTAGCCAATTCTTGGCCAATAAATCCACTTCCACCTGCTATTATAATTTTACTTTTCATACTAAAATAATTTAAAAACCAACGGATAAATAGCCAATCTAAATATAAACCAACTCACACATAACCAAACAGATAATTGATACAATTTTACTCTTTTTAAATGTTCTAAAAACATAAACATATACACCATTCCGTAACTTACTGGTGCAAGAAGTGTTATAACTATTCCTAGTTTTTGAATCAATAATAAACCTACACCTAATACTCCTAAAAGTAATGCACCAAACAAAGAAATAGCTGCAATTTGTCCCGCATAATCGTAAAAATTTTTCTCTTTTAAACTATAAAACACCAAAGTTTGAATAGGAAATTGCGATGCATATAAAGCAAAATCGGGAAAGTGCATTTGGGTGTTTAAAAATGAATGTAGAAAAGTTTGAAAGAACCACGTTACCGTCACATGAACCACTAAGCCACAAAATACGATGAAAACCAATCTGTATGTTAAGTTCTTTTCAGGATTACAGTCGCTGTTTTGCGGACTTTTTCCAGGTGCAATCATTTTCCTGTTGTATGAAATAAAATTATACAACCTATTTAAAAACCAATAAACCAAAGGTTGTTTTCCGATTTTAGCTATCAATGGAAAACTAAAACCAATCACTTTTAAAAGACTATCTACGCCATAAGTAATTTCATTATTGGAAGTATTAATTAAAGCTATTTTATTGCAAGCTAAGTTTTTATCTATTTCAGTATTGCCTTTAAAATCAAAGTTAGAAAAGGCTGTGCGGCCATTTTTATCTAACATACCTTGTTTTATAAATTGGCTAGTATATGCATTACAAAGCGGACATTCAGCATCGTAAATTAGCGTGTGGTTTGTTAAAGTTTTCATGATATTTAGTTTGTTAGTTAAGCATTTTCAAGTGCTTGATTTTCTTTTGATTTACGTTTGCCTCTAAAAAATAAATACAAATTGAAGAATAGCATCAAACCAAGATAAATGGAGAATCCACCTACTTTTAAGCTCAATACTTCCAATAAAGTTTGTCCGTTAAAAACCTCATAATTGGTTTTAAGCATTAGCATGGCAAAACCAATATTTAGCAAATAAAACCCAACTCTAAATAAATGATTGGTTGATTCCGCTATTTCTGCCCTGCCTCTAAATATATCAAGCATAAAAATTTTACCGCTGTTAAAAAGGGTTTTGGCCACATAATAAGTTAAAAATAAGGTAACAGGTAAATAAACCGAGTAAGCTGCAATTAAAAAATTGTTGTTCATAATAATTGTTGTTTTAAAGTGTTAGTGATTGTTTGAATATAATTTTTGAATTTGTTTGTTAAAATGCGAAAAGGTGTACATATTAAAATAATGCATAAGAGCCAAACCAATAATGAGCATTCCAATGCGTTTGCTTAACTCCTCAATTAATTGAGTAATGGAATTTATTTCCGAAAAAATATGGATAGAAACTGCTGCATACCCTAAATTTAATAAGTAATAACCTAATAATAAAAATCGGTTTAAAATGGTTGCTAGTTCTACGTTTGAATTAAATGCGTCATTTAAAAACACTATTTCGCGAGCGGATCGACGAGGCAGGCGAATCCGTCGGGCCCGGCCATCTGGATCAGGCAGAGCTTCGGAT
>JBGSBN010000212.1:0-5704 GCA_041730515.1 Methylacidiphilales bacterium
GTTGCCAATACCAGTAGTTGCGTTTCTCAGTGCAACCGCATTACCAGTTCCATTGGCTATAGAATTATTCACCAATATATTGTTTCTTAAATCAAGCGTGGCAGTTGTAGCCGTTGTACCTCCAGTAAAGAATAAAGCTGCCGAAGAAAAATTTGTACCGCCAGTTGTTGCACTTAGATTTATGGTATTGTAATAAATTCTTAAGGTAGTAGAAGTTGTAGTTATAGTTGAACTAATTCCTCTAATGGCATCGGTTGTTCCTGAAAAATTAGGTGCAACCAAACTGTCAATTAAATTATTGGTAATAGTTGCCGACCCTGCTGCACCTAAGGTAGTAAGCGAAATGCCAAATACCGTTCCTGTTGTTGTGCCATTGCTTCTCAAGCTGTAAATTCTATTGCGTGTAATGGTAGGCGAACTTGTTGTCATACTTAAGCCTACAACGTTTCCTCCATTTCCTATTAAAGAAAAAACTTGATTATTGTTAACCAACCGTGTTCCTGCTACTGTATTGGTAAATAATCCATTAACAATACCAGTTCCCAAATGAGTTAAGTTATATATTCTATTGTTTGAAAAAGTTTCATTTGTAGGTGATGCAGCATCATTTATACCAGACAAAGTCCCTGTACCTGTTGCCTTTAAACAAGATAAATTAAAAACAGTATTACTATCACAAATAATAGTACCTGTATTTAATTGAATTCCATTAAGGGTGCTTACTGTTCCAGTACCGCTAATGCTTAGGTTTCTTACCGTGTTTCGCCTTACATTAACCGTTGAAGTTCCAGTGGTTCCTCCTGATTGCAAAATACCTACTGTGGTTCCACCTGTAGTTCCATTTCTAGTAAGACTATCAATAAGGTTATCATTAATATTTGAGGTAGGTAAAGATGCAGCAGTAAAGGTTATACCATTGATGGTTTTAGCTCCTGTTCCAGTAGCATTTAAAAAAGTTCGGGTTATGGTGTTTCCATTTATATTAAGCACTAATGTTGGAGCTGTTGTAACCCCAATATTATTATGGGTGCCCCCAACACCAGTACCACCTATTACTGTTGAGTCTATTATATTGTTATTGATGTTTAGCGTGCCAATACCAGCAAACTGGCTTAATATACAATGGGATATTCCTTGTCCTACTCCTGTTCCTGCTCCATTATAAGTAAACCCATTTATATAATTATTGTTACAATTTACGGTTGTAGCTGCCGTGTTTAACCAAATTGCAGTATAAGGCACAGTGCTAGTGCTAGCTGCCGTGTGGGTGCAGTTTAACAGCCTGTTGTTATTTATATTAATCACATTTCCATTGGCTCCACTCTGCGCCATTTCTATATCAATATTCCAATTACTTGCTCCCACTGTAGGACCAGCAGCAATGGTTATTGTATTGTTATTGATATTAGCACTAGCCCCAGGAGAGTTGGCAGCTGCAAAAATTCCACGATTGGTTCCACCATGGTTTACTCCTAATCCTGTATTATTATTTATAGTATTATAGGAAATATTGAAACTCCATTGGTTACTTGCCCATACAGCCATGCAGGCACCTGTTACACCTACACCTCCGCCAAAATTAATAATAGTGTTGCCTGTTAGAAGCGAATTTCCCCCTACATCATTATTCAAATCTGCCAACGTAAATGGTGCAGCAACTGCAGTTGTAGAACCTCCCAATGCTACACCCCCATTACAATTTTGAATGGTGTTACTATAAAACTTATTATTTGAACTTGCACCCGCAATTGAAGTTTGAGTAATGGTAGTTCCAACGGCTAAAGGAGTACAAGCAGAAAGTTCAATACCCACAGAACCTGCCCAACGAGGTCCAGTTGCCGCAGTTCCATTTACCCTATTTAAGGTAATGGTACAATTTCTAATGGTGTTATTATTAGCCCCATCGGTTGCACTTGCCTTAAAAAAACCATACCCAAATTCCATGGTGGTGGTAGCTGTTGTATTGGAAGTAGGGTCCAATAAATCAATCCCATCTATGGTTACAAAATCTGAACCAGTAAAGCTCCAAATTCCATCTACAGAGGTAGCAGATGATGCAAGCAATGTTCCTACATAAGCTGTAATTAATGGATTTGCTCCAATAGTTAAAGGATCTTTTCGGAAAATAATTGGGTTAGCCAATGTTCCAGTTGCGGTCATTGCAATGGAAACTAAACTAGTTTCAGTATAGCCTGCGCTTACATTAAATATAACCCCACCTGTACCTACTCCCTGCGCGTTTAAACTATCCACAGCAGATTTAATGGTAGGAAAGTTAGTAGAAGGGATTGTTTTACTGCCTGTTAATGCCTGAGCATGTAACTGATTAAAGCAATTTAACAATAACACCAAAACCGAAAAGGTTAATGGTAGTAACTGATTCTTTTTAATTTGTAAACATTTTTTTTTCATGAGTTTATATTTTTAACGATTGACAAAATTAACAAAATTAATGTGTGAATATATTTTTTTTTAAAAACCTTTCATTATTACTTTTAAATTACCTTGTGTAATAATATTAATGTTTAACGAATTAGGTAAAATATAAATATTAGCTGGTTCTATATTTTTTATTGTTCCACTCACATCTATTTCTGTTGACCACTGTTTATTAATGGCTTCGTTCGATGTTTTAACGGCTTGGTTTAATTGGTCGGCAATAGAAAATACCATTTGTTTTTCCATGTTTTCTCTAAATTTTTTGGAGTTAACTAACCATGCTGCACTTTTTACCAATATATCGCGGGTTTTTAAATCAAAATCAAATTGCCTAATTTCAATTGATTTATTTTTAGAATTATAAACCGGAACACCAGTGGCATAAACTATTCCTTTAATGTTTTTACCTAATTTTCCTTTTTGCACTTTTCCATCTAAATCAATGGCAATCATTATTTTATTACCATAAGGAAATGCCTTGGCATCGTTAATATTAATTTTGTACTCGCTGCCCTCAAGCACCATTGGTTTATCTGCAAATTGTTTGGTAAGTGTTTCATTTATTTGTTCAAAAGCAATATTAGCACTTAAATTTATTTTTACATCATCGCTAAAAGTATTTACCTGACGCAGAGGGGGTAGATTTAAATTAAACGAATCATTTTTTGGTTTGTATCCTGAAATTACTTCTATAATACTTGAAACGCCAAGTTTAATCTGCATTTCTTCGGGAGTGTAGGTAATAGGTGTAATAAAAATATTTTTAGGATTTAACAATAACCAAGCTTTGTAAGACGAATCAAGTAAAAATGGTTCAGCTAAGGTTTTCCAAGAATCGCCAACCATTTTTTTAATATCAATATTTTTAGGAACTTCTTGATCAATTTTGGTGGCCATTTTATTAACCTGACTTTGAATAATGGCACCAAAAAGTTTTGGTAAATCTAAAGTGGTTAAGCCAAGATTTATTACAGGCAAATCATCCCATAAAATTTTGCCTTTACTGTTTAAATTTAAGTTCCAATCACGGTCGATAGCTGGCGAGGTATTAAACACCACGGTTAAGTTTAACGATTGACTGATTGGTTTTTCAAAACCACCAAATACTTTTAAATTATAAACAAAATCAATGTGTAAGGGAGCAGTAATGCTTAAGCCATTGTTTTCAGTACTTACTGTAAAAGGTGTTCGTTTTAGAACAGTTAGCTTTAAATTATCGTTTCCATTATCTTCAAACTTATCGTCTTTATAAACTTCTAATGGAAACTTTTTATTAACCGAAGCAGCCAAACCAGCAACATTAATATGTATAGGTAAACCAATGATTGAAGTAGGCTTAGGTGGTATTACTATAGGCACATTGGGAGGCTTAGGTGCAGTAATTTTTTGTGTTTTACAGGCATTAATTATAAAAGCCAACAAGGCTAAAATATATAAAATCAATTTTTTCATAGTTAGCAAAGTTCAATCTTTTGCTTCAAAAAGTTAAATTTTTAATATAATAAATATAAAGGGTCAATCAATAATAAAATTAAATCGTTTTCAATTATGGTAAAACAAATACTCATTTAATAACCCCTATTGCATTTCAAGAATATTTAGACAAAAAATGAATAGCCCTTTAGTGCACATCAAAATTAATAAATTTGAACTAAGGTAAATTGTCAAATTGTTTAATCGGCAATATATCAAGTTAAAAATTGTAATATTGCTTGAGGGTTTTGGTTTGCATGGTTGATGGGTTTGGTTGGTTAATTGAGTTAATAAAGTTTAGTTTATCTTTAAGTATTATTTTAGTCATTGCATCTTACCTCAAATACTTTATTTTGGATAGTTTAAAATGAATATTCAAGTTAAACAACCATGCTCCACCAAAGCCCATTATTCCATATTTTAAACCTATATCAACTTGATAACTTAGGTTCCCAATTGTGTCTGTTTGGTCGCCCAATAGGTTTAAGACTTCAATTTTTGATTTACCAATAAGAATGCTGTCATTAATAATATCATCTACCATTTTTCCTCGTATTCTTTCGTTTCCATTTAGCCATTCCTCCCTATTAAAAACTATTTTTTCATAGAGATTTTCCTCTTCACACCCTAAAGTGATAAAAAGAATAGCCAAAATAAAAATCAAATATCTTTTCATTCTAGTTTTATTACATTTTAAAATATTTCAATCAAACCATATACATTTTGCTGTTCAAGTTCAACAATAGCATGTTTGTAAGCAACTAATTTTTTAATTATGTATTCGGTTGATTGATTACCTGTTTTAAAAAGAATTATTTTAGGAGGAAAGCCTTTCAAAGTTAATAAATCAATTAAATCTTCATCATTTGTAATGATAATAAAATTATTGCGCTTAGCAAATTACCAAATCAAGTAATCTTTGGATGATTGCGCTAGATTTGTTCATTTACATGAATCGAATCAGGATATAAATTAATCAATGGTTTAACTATTCGCCACGATATATTTTCATCAAACAGTAGTTTCATTAATTGACAGCAAAGTATTTTATTAGTTCTTCTCTATGTGAGGCAAAGTACAATGCTGCTAAAATATGTTCCTCTTTTATTGCAGGAAAATCGTTAATAATTTGTTGATGTGTCATGCCAGATGCTAACCAATGCAAAATATCAACAACGGCAATCCGTGTTCCATTAATACATGGCTTACCAAAACGTATTTCGGGATTAATAGTTATATATTTTTCTATGTTTTGCATACCACAAATTTATTTATTTTTCAATTATTTCAATATAATCTTCTCCAATTCATCTAATTTGCACTGTTTTAAAAAGGTTTCTATTTTTCAAAAATACCAATAATAGTAATGAATCCAAATGGTATATAAGAGAACTGTAACGTTTAGAAAAAAATTTAGGTTTGGCAGTATTTTAACATTTCACATTAAAAGCAAAAACATCCCCCTACCCCCTTCGCAAACTCAATGTCCACCCACAAGGGGGAATTTTTCCCGCACCATTTCTAATTTTTAAAATCTCAAATTCTCAAACCACATACCTCAACTCTCATTTCATAATTCTCCTATCTCAACTCCCATTTCCCAACTCAAATTTCACATCCATCATTCAAAATTCATCATTCAAAATTCATAATTCATAATTCTATCCTTACATTCGCGCCTCGATTAATAATTATGGCAGAATTTAAAAAAGTAAAACGCAGCGAAAACTATTCAGCGTGGTATAATAATTTAGTAGAACAAGCAGATTTAGCGCAACACTCAGCAGTAAAA
>JBGSBN010000213.1:0-5670 GCA_041730515.1 Methylacidiphilales bacterium
ACTTTAGCAACCACAAAATTTTTATATAAAAAAATATTATTTTTATTTTAAACCATTTTGAAAAATTGCTATCAGAACTTCAAAATTAATTATAAAAAAATATAAAATTATGAAACGTAAATTGTTATTAGCCGCCATGGCTATTGGAACTTCGGCATTAATTTTCACTTCTTGCAAAAAAAGCAACGAAACCGATTTTGACACAGAAAGTACTGTAGATCAGAGTAATTCAGAATCAACTTTTGATCAAGTATTTAAACAAGTAGATGATGCAGCTACAAACAGCTCACTTGGGAAATTGGGTCCTGCTATTACAATCGACTCACTTTCAACTCCTAAAAAAATGACAATTGACTACGGAACTGGAACTATTTGTAACGATTTAAAAACCCGTAGCGGTAAAATTATAGTTACCTATACTGGAAAATACCGCCAAGAAGGAACCGTAATCAATGTAACTTTTGATAATTTTGTTCAAAATGGTAAGCAAATTAGCAATTCGAGCACCAAAACCATTACCAATAATGGTAGAAATGCTGCAGGATTTTTAAATTGGACAATAACTGTAAATGCTGCTATTATTTTAGAAAGTGGTCAAACTATTTCGTGGAACTCAACTAGAAATAGAACTTGGATAGCAGGAGAAAGCACTCCCAAAGATTGGACTGATGATAAATATGAAATTGCCGGAACAACTTCGGGTGTAAACCGCAAAGGTTTAAACTACACTTGTAATATTACAACGCCTCTTTTAGTTGATTTAAGCTGCAATTTACGCAGAATTACTAAAGGTGTGGTAGAACTTACACCAGAAGGCAAAAAAACACGTACTATTGACTTTGGCAATGGCGAATGCGATAATGAAGCTACTTGCACTGTGAATGGAAAAGTATTTAAAATAGGTAGATTTTAATTAAACCCATTTTTATAAAAAAAGCCGCTAAACTTAATTGATTAGCGGCTTTTTTAGTTTTGATAATGCCCGTAAAGAGAAAATACAACTATTCGATTCTTTTCAACTTTGTAAATTATTCTGTGTTCTAAATTTATTCTTCTTGACCAATAGCCGCTATAATTCGCCTTCAGTGGTTCTGGCTGACCAATACCATCGAATGGAGTTTTAGCACAACTTTAAAGTAGTTTATGAATCTTTTTTGCTTGTTTAATATCATTTTGAAACCACCAACCTAAGTCACTCCAAGCCTTTAGCATAAATACAATTTCAGTCATTCAACATAACCTTTAATTCTTTTAAACTTAATGGAGTTGGAGTTGAAATTCCAGTTTCATAATCATTAATACTTTGCAATATCGATGGATTGGTAATTTCATTTGAAGCAATTTGTTTAATATTTTTAACAAACGAAATTGTTTTGAAAAACTCTTCAGCAAAATCACTTTTATTATCAGGAACTTCTAATACGTATTTCATATTTCAAAAATAGTAAATGATTATGAAAAAGTAACAAAACATTTTTTAAAAATATTTTCAAAAAAAAACCGCTAAACTTAATTGATTAGCGGCTTTTTTTAGTTTTACTTTAAACGAACTGGGAAATTGATATCAATATCACTTTCATCGGATTTGGAAGTACTTTTTGGAACACCATCATAATGACTTAGCACAATGTTTAAAGAACCAATTAAAGGCAAATTGGATGTTTGATTGCTTTTTGTTAGCAAATTAAACTTTAAGCCAACAGGAAGCTTTGGATTATTATTATCAAAGTCTAAAATTTCAGTGTTAAATTTTCCAATTAAATTGGTACTTGGAGTGTAAAAAAACTGGTGTTCATTTTTTTTCTCTTCTATTTCAAACGAAACTGTATCGAAAGGCGTTTTAGTTTTATCTAAAATAAGTACTTGACAACGGTATGCTATTCCTGTATCCAAAACCATAGTGTCAATAGTTGGTGCATTACCCCCATCGCCATCTAAATCTTCCCATTTGTAATTAAATTGGTACTTTGAATTAGTAGAATCATTTTGGTTGTAACCATTAATAATTACTGTAGTTAAAACCTCTTGCGGATTTGTTGCTACTGGGTTTTTGGGATCATCTTTTTTACATGATGAAAATGCTAAAATGGTTATTATTGTTATAATGGTTAAATTGTTTAATTGTTTAATTGTTACTTTATTTAATGATTTCATTTTTTTATTGTTAGATTGTTGAATTATTAGACTGTTTTGTTTTTTAAATCTCTGCTCATTTCCCAACTCTCATATCTCACTTCCCAAACGGAATACTCAGTTTTATAAAAATATTTCTTCCTGCATCTAAAGCATAATAACGATACCTGCTTAAATAATCGCGGTAACTGGTATTGAAAATATTTTGAACTCCAACGCTCCAATTCAAATTTGCTTTGGTAAATTGGCTGGCACCAAATACTAAATCAAATAGTTGGAATGAAGCTGGAGAATCAGTAAAATCAATACCTACAGGCACTCTATTTTGCTTAAATACATATTGGTAATTTAGTTGAATAAAGGCATTTTTTACTTTTTTTAGTTTGGTTAATTGCCATTCTAATCCACTGTTTAGTCTATTAGCTGGCATAAAAATTAGAGGTAAATTTTTACTTATATCATTTGCATATAAAAAGGTATAAGCAGCATTTATACTTAAATTTGTGCGTAATTTATAACTTAAATTGGTTTCAAAACCTTGCAAAAGCGCATTGGTTTGCACATAATTAAATATAGGAAAAACACCTCTAAAGCTGGTATTAAATGCATTGCTTGGCAACCTATAAATGAAGTTATTTATTAAATTATTATATGCTGTAAAGTCAAAATCAAATTTAGCTCCAACATATTTTAAAGTAACCTCAGCATTATAACTTTGCTCCGGTTTTAAGTTAGCATTCCCTTGCTCAAAAGTGGCTACAGCAGCGTGTAATCCGTTAGCATATAATTCATTTATACTTGGTGGACGCCATGCCGAACTAAGGTTAGCAGTAAGTTTCCATTTGGTATCAAATAAATAGCTTACACCAACTGAACCTGCTGTATTATTATAGTTTAAAACATTACTCAAAACTTGATTATTTTGATTGATATAACGGGTTAAATCCATTAAATCATAACGTAATCCAGCTTCAGCTTGCCAATGTTTTTTATTCCATTTTTCAATTACATAAAAACCATAGTTATTACTAATGAAATTAGGAATAAAAAATTGTTTTCCAGTTGCATAATTTCCTTGATTGGCATAACTAAAACCTACTAAACCTTTAAAACCAAAAACTTTTTTATGTTCAAATTTAATATTGACTTGATTGGTGGTTAAAGTTAAATTGTAAGTTGGTTTATCTTTTAAATCGCTATTAGCATTTAAAAAACTCAATACATCAAACTCTTGTCGATTATTTATTTGTTGGCTAAAATCTGCGCTTAATTTACTGGAATTTTTAAATTGATAAATCCATTTAAATGCCTGAATAAAATGAGTTACATCTTGCCTTGGGCGACCAATTTGATATGTAAATTCATTAATTATTCCAGGCTTATCTTTAGTTATTGTATTTTCCAAATCGGTTCATATGGAACTTGATAAAGCAGGCGGTAGATACACGAATGGATTTAATGAAGAAGTAAACTTGGAAGAAGCTTTAGTGTATGGACTCCTTAAAAGTTCTGATTTGAAAAATACGGTCATTAATCAGACAAGAAAATATACCATTGTTACTCAAAAAAAAGTTGGTCAAGAGACGCTTTATATAAAAACTGATTATCCAAAAACCTACCAATATCTATCTGAGCATCAAGACATTTTTAGTTCTCGAAAATCAAGTATCTATAATAATAAACCGCCTTTTTCTATTTTCGGAATCGGAGATTATTCCTTTAAACCTTACAAAGTAGCTATTTCAGGTCTTTACAAAACTTTTCATTTTACTTTAATTTTACCTCAAAATGATAAAGCTGTAATGTTGGATGATACTTGTTATATGCTGGGGTTTGATAGATTAGAATTTGCTGCTTACACACTCATACTTTTAAACTCGGAAACTACCATGATGTTTCTGAAATCTATCACTTTTTCTGATGCTAAACGAACATTCACAAAAGATGTTTTAATGAGAATTGACTTATCAAAGTTAATTGAGAAAGCCAATAAAAAGGACTTGCAAAACGAACTTACTAAATTAAATGAAAAGTATAATTTAACTTTAACACTCAATCTTTGGGATAGTTTCTTAGTTGAGATGATTCCTGCGAATAGTAATCAGCTAACAATGTTTGCATAAAAAACGCCTCATATTCGCTGAATATGAGGCGTTTTAATGTAATTTTATTCTATCAAGCTCCTTCCAGTTTATCCAAAATTAGCTCTTCGATATATTCTCTGATTGAATCAATTTTGATTTGTGTTACTACATCTTGTGCGAAAGCCAAAAGTTGTAAACGAATCGCTTCTTTTTTCGGAATACCTCTCAACTGCATGTAGAAAATAGCTTCGTCGTTCAACTGCCCAGTTGTTGTTCCGTGCGAACATTTTACATCATCCGCCCAAATTTCTAACTGAGGTTTTGTATTCATGGTTGCTTCATCAGAAGTCACCACGTTACGGCAATTTTGGTAGGCGTTTGTTTTCTGAGCATCTTCTCTTACGAAAATTTTGCCATTGAAAACCCCCGTCGATTTATCCATCAAAATCCCTTTGTAAAGCTCGTGGCTTTCGCAATTTGGTTTTCTGTGGTCAACAACTGTGTGATTATCAACGTGTTGCTTGCCATTTGGCACGTACAAGCCAAACAAATGACTTTCGATATGCTCGCCATCAAGTACTACATTGAGGTTATTTCTTACGAATCCACCATTCAAAGTTGCCGTTGCCGAATAAAAATAGCTACGTCCTTTTTGGTAAACTTGTGTTGTACCGATGTGATACGATTTATCGCTTTCACTTTGCACTTTGTAGTAATCTACCATTGCCGACTCGTCAACGATGATTTCGGTAACGGTATTTACAAACGCAGCACCGTCGCCCACTGTGCGATACGCTTCAGCGATTTTTACTTGTGAATTTTTACCAACAATTATCAAATTGCGGGGTTGCGAACCAACGTTTGAGGTACGCACATCCGAAATAAATCTCAAAATAATTGGTTCTTCAACTATCTTATTATCAGCTACTTGCACTACTACACCATCATTCGCAAGTGCAGTATTCAGAGCTGTGAAAGCGTCAGTTTCGTAATTAGCATACTTGCCGAAATAACCCTCAATTAATTCGGGTTGTTGAGCCAATGCCTCCGAAAACGGAATAACTTTTAGCTTATTTTCGGGTGTTGCAATCTGCGAAAGTTCAGCATTATAGACACCATTGATAAAATACAAAACATTACCAGTAAGGTGTGGCAACGGAATTTTATCAAGGTCAGCCTGATTGAAATCGGTTTTTGTATGAAAATCGAAAGTTTGCTTTACTAAATTGCTTACATTAGAGTATTTCCACTCTTCATGACGAGTAGTTGGAAAACCTAATTTGTCAAAATTTTGCATCGCTTCGCCACGTAGCTGATGAACTGGCAACGCACTTTTGCCATTCAACTTAGCTTGTGATGACTGAAAATCAGCGATTAATTCTGCTTTAAGACCCGAAGCGTCTTTATTGTCTATTGAACTCATTAGTCAAATTTTTCTATAATCAATTTATCA
>JBGSBN010000214.1:0-5667 GCA_041730515.1 Methylacidiphilales bacterium
GTTGGAATGTTGGATAAACCGCTTGCAGCACCAAAAGATTTTTCTTATGGTAAAGAAGGAATCCGTAAAGAATTAGTTGCTAGAATGGAATTGGTAAAACAATACTCTACGGCTAAAGGAAAACCAAAAGACGGGATGATTGTAATTATCAAACCAAGTAAAAAATCAACCTATCGTAATTTGGTTGATGTTTTGGATGAAATGGCAATAGTTGGGGTAAATAAGACTGGTTCTTATGCAATAGTAAATGAATTTACACCTGAAGAAGTAAAATTGTTAGAAGTAAAAAAATAATTTTTTTACTAATAACCTAATAATTATAAAAAATGAAATTAGATTTAATAAAAAATCAATGATTGAGATCGTTTTCGAAGGACGTAACAAACTTTATGGTGAGTACGAACTTAGAAAATCGAATCGTAAGACTTCTATGCGGGCTCTTATTGCTTCTTGCTGCGCAATGGGAGCGGCAAGTGCTGGTGCCTCTATTGAACAAATAGAACAGATGCGTTTGTTTGGCGAATACATTGGAATTGCTTTTCAAATAAAAGACGATTTGATGGACTATGGTGATGATGATATAGGAAAGCCAACAGGAATAGATTTAAAGGAAAAAAAACTTACCTTACCTATAATCTATACCATTAACAATGCCGATAAAGCCACCCGAAATTATATAATTAACGCCATTAAAAACCATCATACTGATAAAAAACGTGTAGCGGAGGTTATTAAGTATGTAAATGAACATGATGGAATTGCTTACACACGCAAAGCTATGAACGAATACAAGGATAAAGCTTTGGCTATTTTGGCCATTCAGCAGAATAGGGAAATAGCAGATAAACTAGCTATGTTAGTTGAATACATTATTGACAGAAAAAACTAATTGTACTAATACAATTAAACTAATTCCAACTTTAGGTTAATCGAATTAAAGCATGATTTGATGGTTTACCATTTAGGCAAAAAAATCAAAAAAGCAATTGTTGCTGCGGTAATTGAAGTTATTAAAACACCTGCCGCAGCTAAGTCTTTAACCAACCCAGCTTTTGGATTTTTTTCTGGGTGTAATAAGTCAATGGTTTTTTCTATGGCCGTATTTAAAGCTTCTGCACTTATTACCAAACCTATTGCAAAGCATAATAAAACCCACTCAGAAATAGTTACTTTAAAATAAAATCCTGCCACTATTACAACTATAGTTGCAATTAAATGAAATTGGGCATTGCCTTCATTTTTAAATAGCCAAAAAAGGCCCTTCCATGCAGGGCCAAATGATTTGATTCTATTAGTTATAAATTTTAACACTTTATTTTTTCCATTTAATAAGCTCACCTAACCATGACATTGCTTTAACTCTTTTTCTGTGCTTTAAGCTAAATTTTTCTATGCTGTATTTTTTTAAATGATTAATGCTTTCATCAATTGAATCGGTAATTAATAAATGCCTTAAATCTTCAGGTGATACAGTACCTTTTTCAATCATCTCGTTGATTAAATCAATTAAGTTTTTCCAATATTCTTTACCAAAAATAATTACTGGAAACTCCTCCATTTTACCTGTTTGAATTAAAGTAAGTGCCTCAAATAATTCGTCCATTGTTCCCCAACCACCGGGCATTATAACAAAAGCATAGGAGTATTTTAGCAATAAAGTTTTACGCACAAAAAAATACCTAAACTCAACAGATTTTTGCACGTAAGGATTTTCTGATTGTTCGTGAGGCAGCACAATATTGCAACCCACTGAACGGCCATTAGCTTCAAAAGCACCACGATTAGCAGCTTCCATAATTCCAGGCCCTCCACCGGTCATAACAGTAAAGCCAATTTTACTAATCTCTGCACCCATTTTCATGGCTTCTTGATAGTAAAAATGCTCTTCTTTAAACCTTGCACTACCAAACACAGTAACACAAGGCCCTACAAAATGTAGTGCTCTAAAGCCTTTTAAAAATTCGTACAAAACTTTAAAAGAAAATATAAACTCTCTCCTTCGGCTTCGTGGACCTTCTAAAAACCTGCGTTCACTGTTAGAGTATTTAGCCCTTAACTCTGAAATACTTTTTTTTGCCATACTTTAACTAAAAAGACCATGGTCCATAGACTATAGACCATGGTCAACTAACAACTATAAGTTTCCTCTATTTGCTTGTTCGCGTTCTATGGCTTCAAACAAGGCTTTAAAGTTTCCTTTTCCAAAACTTTTTGCACCTTTACGTTGAATAATTTCATAAAACATGGTTGGTCTATCTTCCACAGGTTTGGTAAATAATTGTAACAAATAACCTTCATCATCTCTATCAACCAAAATACCTAATTCTTTTAATGGTTCAATATCTTCCTCAATTGGTCCAACGCGGTCTAATAAATCATCGTAATAGCTATTTGGAACCTTTAAAAACTCCACACCACGTGCCATTAATTGTTTTACAGTTGAAACAATATCAAGTGTAGCAATTGCTATATGCTGAACACCTTCACCCTCATAAAATTCTAAATATTCTTCTACTTGGCTTTTTCTTTTTCCTTCAGCAGGTTCATTAATTGGGAATTTAACATAACCATTTCCATTGCTCATTACCTTACTCATTAAAGCAGAATATTCAGTACTGATGTCGTTATCATCAAACGAAAGGATGTTTTTAAAGCCCATTACATTTTCGTAAAAACTAACCCACGGATTCATTTGGTCCCAATCTACGTTTCCTACACAATGGTCAACATATAATAAACCAGTTGGCTCTGGATTATAACCTGATTTCCACTCTACAAAACCTGGCATAAACACGCCATTGTAGTTTTTACGTTCAATAAACCAATGTTCCACTTCACCATAAGTTTTAATACCACTCATGCGCACTTCGCCATTGGCATCGATTAATGTTTTTGGTTCTAAAATAGCCACACCACCACGTTTGGTAGTTTGTTCAAATGCATCATATGCATCATTAACCATTAAGGCCAGCACTTTAACACCATCACCATGTTTTTTATGGTGCTCCGCAATTGGAGAATCAGAATGCAAAGGTGTAGTTAGCATTAAACGCATTTTGTTTTGTATCAATACATAACTTACTCTATCCTTAATACCTGTTTCAGGACCAGCATAAGCCAAACTTTGAAAGCCAAAAGCTGTTTTGTAAAAATGAGCTGCTTGCTTAGCATTTCCCACATATAGTTCTACATAATCTGTTCCGTGTAAAGGTAAAAAATCACTTGTTTCGGGTAACATTTCGTTTGTTTGTTTGGTATTCATTGTTTTCATTTTATTCTTCTAATAGTTTAAATCTTGCCTTGCTTAATATAAACCAAAAGACTTGATTTAATTTTTTTATAATTGGTTGATTTTATAAAATTACAGACAAATACATTTCTTCATTTTTAAAATCAGAATTGCTTAAATCATTATTATATAGATCTCCTAAAGGGAATATAATATCCCAATTTTCTCCCCATACTATATTTCCTTCTACTAATTTAAATTTCTTAAAGTTTTCTATCTTTTTATATTTAGGATAAGCAGGATAGTTTTTTACAAAGCTTTCAAAATCAACCTTGTTTATTTTACCATCGGCAAAAACTAATTCAATCAAGTAATTATTTAAATATTTTGCTTTTATAATTTGATAGCTCATAATTATAATTTTTTAGTAATTTTTTCAACATTTATTTTTTTACCCATCACAAAAAACTCCGTCCATTTTATACAGATATCTTGATGATAGATTTTTATTAAATTAACAGCATCTTTTATTTCACTATTTGCCAATACTTCTCTCCCGGAAATTTTCTTAACTTCTATTTTAACTAAAACACCCGCTTCATAAATCAAATCAAATTTCATTTCACATTCAGCTTTGCTAACATTAACATGAATTGGCAAATGCTCATTTGAATAAAAGAAAAAAATCAATCCGAAATACTCATAAATTTTAGGCATGTAATGAATTTTTTATGAGTTCAAATTTAATAATAAATAGTATTCAATTCAATTTTCTTATTGTTATGGTAAATACTGTCTAATACTAAACCTCCTTGGCTACAAGGACCTCCATTACCTGAAAAAGAAGTACTGAAAGGAATTAGCGTATCAAAATTATGAATAGAGTCAAATCTAAATAAAATGGTATCTCCTTTTGAAAAGTTAAAGTTAATCAAGGAGTCGGAAGAATATTTGTATACCATAAACTTAATTGTTTTAACTGAATAAAGGCTTTTAAATTCAATTGAGTCATAAACTTTACAAGCAGCTTGATTGGATAATTTGTCAATAATTTTCAATCTGAAAAAAGGCGCAACTGGATCTCCGCAAGGACCAACTTGCTCCTTACACCCTAAAAAACAAATTGTTATTCCTAATAAAATAGTTAAGCACTTAGTTTTTTTCATAGTATTTCTCGTTTCAGTTTGCTTGAACCAATTATTCAAAAACAATACAACAATTTAGCAATATAACAATCCTAAGTATTCTTACTCCACCCAAGTTTTATAATAACCCGGATCTTCCATTTGCATAGCAGCTTCGGTTATTTTTAATGGATAAAATGGATCTATCATTACGGCTAATTCTTTGGTTTCTAACTTACCAATCGATTTTTCAACTGTTCCTGGATGTGGGCCATGCGGAATGCCTTTTGGATGTAAACTTATCATGCCACGTTCTACGTGTTTGCGGCTCATAAAATCACCATCAACATAATATAAAACCTCATCACTATCTACATTGCTGTGGTTATAAGGCGCAGGAATCGATAGTGGATGGTAATCGTACAAACGAGGCACAAAAGAACAAATTACAAAATTATGTCCTTCAAAAGTTTGATGAATGGGCGGTGGCATGTGCACACGACCTGTTATTGGTTCATAGTTATGAATGCTAAACCCAAAAGGATATTGAAATCCGTCCCAACCTATGGCATCAAAAGGATGTGTAGCATAAGTGTAAGGGAAAATCATATCTTGTTTTTTAATTAAAACCTTAAATTCGCCTTTTTTGTCAAAAGTTTCTTTTAATTCTGGTAATTTTATATCACGTTCGCAATAAGGCGAATGTTCCAATAATTGTCCGTATTGGTTTAAATAACGCTTTGGCGGACGGATTGGCGAAAACGATTCTGTAATAAAAATTCTGTTTTGCTCATTTTCGAAATGCAATTGGTAAATGGTTCCACGAGGAATAACTAGGTAATCGCCATATTCAAATGGAATTTGCCCATAAACTGTTTTTAAAACACCACTTCCTTCATGAATAAATAATACTTCATCAGCATCCGCATTCTTGAAAAAATAATCTGTCATGCTTTTGCGTGGCGCAGCCGAAGCCAAATACACATCGTTGTTAAAAAGCGTGTATACACGACTTTTTAAATAATCGTCAACAGGAGCAGTTTTAAAAGTTAAAAAACTACGGTTTTGCAGATTTTTTTCAATGGCAGCCTTAGGCCCAATATCGTATGCCTCGCCAATTTCCTTAACCAAAGTAGGTGGATGGCAGTGGTAAACAATGAGTATAAACTGCTAAAACCCTCGGTTGAAACCAATTCTTCTGAGTAAAGTGAGCCATCAAGCTTTCTGAATTGTGTATGTCTTTTAGCGGGTATTTGTCCTTGTTTGTGGTAAAATGCCATTGTTTTTGAGTGTTAAAGTCTTTATGTTACAAGT
>JBGSBN010000215.1:0-5664 GCA_041730515.1 Methylacidiphilales bacterium
AAACAGTATCGGTATATTGAACGGAATTAATAACAAAAGAATCTGTTGTTTGTCCTAATAAAGGAATACCATCTCTAAACCATTGATAACTAATAGTACCGTAGCCAGTGGCCAATACTTTATAAACCACTCTTTCGTTTAAACAAGCAGTAATTCCATTGGTAATACTTGTAATTCGCGTTTTGGGATAAAGGCTCAATTTAACCGAATCAGTTTTAAATAAATTGCATTTTTCAAAAATATATAATTGATAATATCCTGTATCTGAATCCTTCACATTATTTAAAACAAGGGAATCTTGATTGGTTGAGCTTAATCCAATGCCATTTTTAAACCATTGGTACAACACTTGATTTTTGGTATTGAACTTTGCTCTAAATGTTATCTTATTTCCCGTGCAAGTAATTTGATCAATTGGCTGTAAGGTAATATTTGAAGGATAAAAAAGATTGACCTTTGCTGGTTTAGATAAGAGCGTATCGCAATTGCTTGTAACTACAACAGTATAAGAGGCCGAGTCACTATATTGTATATTATTAAACTGTAAAATATTGGAGTCGGCACCTGCAATTGGCACACCATTTTTTAACCATTGATAAGTAAATGGACCAAATCCTTTAGCCGAAACTTGGAGTTTAAAAGTAGAATTCAAACAAACTGTTGTGTCTTTTGGCTGAGAATCAATATATAATTTTACATTTATACGGATATTTTTTGTTTCATTACAGCTTCTAGCATCGGTAACTGTTAGTCGGTAAGTAATGGAACTATCCGTAGTAACAATAGGATTTAAACAATTATTACAACTTAATCCATAACCTGGACTCCAACTGTAATTTAATGGACTAAATAAACTACTGGCCGTTGCCGAATTTTGAAGTTGTATAACACCATTTTTACAAATGGTTGTATCGCTATTAATAGCCACATTCAAGTCTGAAATCTGAACAATGGTTGAAAGTGTATCAGGGCAGCCAAAACCTGTGTAAGGTGTAGTAACTAAATTATATTTATTAAAAGTAAGCGGGCTAATTACTTTGATGGTTTGCCCACTACCAATTTGATTGGTAAAGGAAGAGTCATACCAAGCATAATTCATAAAACCTGGAGGGCCAACTAAGGTAGAGGAGTCTAAACCTTTACACGAAATGGTTTCTATTTCAAATAAACCACAGTTTACATCCACATATCCATACCCAAAATGTCCACCAATGGAACAATCACCACTTGAAAAATCTACTGCAATTGTTCTTCCTGAATAGCCTTTTAAGTCTAAACTAGCAGTTGACCACGACTTGTAGTAAACAGAATCGCCATTTCTAACATAAAGCATAAATCCAGGTAATGAACTTGAAGCCACAAAGTTAAATTGAATACAATTAACTGGCTGGTTAGTAATAGAATCGTAAGCACGTACCTCAAAACGAGGTTGTTCCGCGGGAGTATGATTTGGATTTTCTAGTACAACAGCATACCTAAAAATCAATTTATAGTTATTATTATTACTAGGAACCTTAATAAAATATCGGGCTCTTTCAGATTTTGCGCCACTAGCCGTACTGCCTAACTTTAAAGAATAATTGCCACTATTAGGCGCCACAACAGGAAAATTACCAAACTGATCCATGCCGTTGCCCGAGGTTAAAGTATGTCGACCTAATATTGCTGGAGATTGTAAATTCGCAATAATTGGACAACAAACGCCCGTGTAAAAATACCAATTATTTAAATTACCATTTTCAAAATTAATATTTGGTGGGCAAAATACGGCTTGAGCATTTATGCTTTTAAAAGAATTAAATACCAATAGCAAAGTAACAATAAAAATAAAACCTTTATTTTTAGTTTCAATTATTGAATTGCAATGTGTTTCTATTTTTAAAATGCTAATAGCCATAAATGCATCTTAGATATATATACCTAAAGTTACATTTCAAATGTATTAATTAAATATTAGTAAGTCAAGCACCAAATAGAATTTATGATAATTTAAGGCACGGAGAAATATCTTATAATTAACATTATGTTAAGTAATAGTTTAGAGTATAAAAAAACCGGCTAGGTTTATACAGCCGGTTTAGTAATTATTTATAATCAAGTTCTACCCTTTTTTCTTGCTGTTAATAATAGCTTCTTCTTTTTTCATGCGGTACTCGTTCGATTTGTTTTCATTTCCCATTCCTGCATAAATAGTTTGTAAGCTGTAATACGCATCTTTTAAATACGCATATTTACTAGCTTTATCTTCTGCTGTTTTTTCTGATTTTGTTAAAGCTAATTCTTCCACTTTTTCAAATTGGCTGATAGCCACTCTAAAAATACTGTCTTGTACTTTTTTAAAGCCAGCGTATCTTTTATCGTATTCCGCTTGAGTTTTAGCATCAATGGTATTAATTTTTTCGGCAACTGCAGCAGCTTTATTATTGGTAATTGCCCCTAAATTATAATATGCATCAATCATATCAGGATTTAAATCAAGTGCTTTGAAATAATCAGCTTCCGCTTTAGCGGTAAAGCTAGCAGCTTTTTTATATAATTCACTCGCCTTGCCCATTGTTTCTTTGGCCGAGGCTTCTAATTGTTTTTTAGTAGCTACATTTTTTTCTACCTTGGCTTTTTTATTTATCTCCTCTGCTTGTTTTTTCAATTTTTTAGCATCGTTAGTAAAGCCTGTTGCAGCGTTATCATAAAGGTTTCCTCTTGTATAAATCAAATCATTGTCATCAGGTTTTTGCTCATTGGCTAACTCCACTTTTTGTAATAATACATCTAATTTATTTTGAGTAATATAAATATTGATTTCTTGGCCAATTAAGTCCTTTTTTTCAGGGTATAAAGTTCTACCTTTTTCTAAGTAACTAATAGCTGTTGCAGTATCGCCTTCTTCCAGATAAATATTGGTTAAATAGGCGTAAATTAAATGGTCTTTATAATCTAATTCTATTAATCGTTTTAAATGTTTTTTTGCATCAACTTTATTTTTTTCCTTATTGGCAAAATAAAATTGGTTAAATACGATTGACTTTTCAGTTAAGTTATTTTTTTTCATGTCTTCATATTTATCATAAGGCAATAAGTCAATAACCAACTGATAATAACTTTGAACTTTTGCATAATCACCTCTTTGACTAGCATCGTATGCAGCGCTATTACAAGCAAAAGCAGCATTTACAATATTGTATTCCATTAGTTCCTTGTAAATTTCTTTTTTATCAAGTTCTAAACAACGTTTTGCAGCCAATGCCCATTTTTCAGGTGCATCAATATCTATTTTTTTTACTTTTTGATCTTTTGAGGTAGCAATGGTATCGTAAATGGCAGCTCTAAAATAAAGCATTTTTACATTATCCTTGGTATCTGGATGTTCAAATGCAGCATCAATGGCTTTTTTAGCATCTTCCATTTCTGCATTGTTAAAGTATAGAGCAGCAGACTCTATTTGACTTTTTTGTGCCCAACCGCTCAGGGTAGCTAAGCAAAGTAAAACTAGAAACGTTTTTTTCATGGTATATTTATTTATTTGTTATAAAATCAAGGCTTGCAAAATGCCTGCCAAAAGTAATGGTTAATTGTATATAAGCAAAAGTCACCCTAAAATTTAATATGGTTGCTTTTATTTATTTTTTTAAGCCAATACTAATTGTAGCGAGCGTCTATTGCGCTGTTCTAATAATATTTTTTTTCCTTCGGTAAATTTGTTAACCTCAGCTGTTTCGTAATTACTTATAGTTAAAAGTTCTAAATTGCTGTTTGATTTTACTTTATAATTTTGCTCCAAATCGTTGATCAAATCATTGCATTTGTGCTCGTTATAGTCAACACAAACGGTAAAACTAATAGCCGAATTTTGCATCACATTTATTTTTACGCCATAGCTGGCAAATAATGAAAAAATACTGCTCAAATTTTCTTCTACTATAAAGCTAAAATCTTTACTAGCTATAGAAATCAGCATTTGATTTTGCTTGAAAATATAAGTTGGAACCAAGTCTTCTTTTTCTCTTGGAACCCCTACTGTTGTGCCTTCATCACCCGGATAGAGAAACGATTTTACATATAAAGGAATTTCTTTGTTTAAAAGTGGTTGAATGGTTTTTGGGTGAATTACCGTTGCTCCATAAAATGCCATTTCAATGGCTTTGTTATAACTCAAACCCGAAATTTTTACTGCTTCAGCAAAACGTTTTGGGTCGGCATTCATTACTCCGGCTACGTCTTTCCAAATAGTTACACTTTCAGCATCTAAACAAAAAGCAAAAATTGCTGCACTGTAATCAGAACCTTCTCGACCCAATGTTACTGTGGTGTTAACCGAACTACGACCAATAAAACCTTGTGTAATAACCATCTTTTTTTGAACGATTGGTTTTAAAGTTTTGGCTATTTTTTCGTTGGTTAAACTCCAATTTACCTTTCCTTCGCGGTAAGTATTATCGGTACTGATAAAATTTTGAGCATCCATCCAACGGTTTTTTAAACCAGCTTCGTTTAAGTAGGTACTTACTATTTTAGTAGAAATAATTTCGCCATAACTTACTATTTGGTCGTAATGGTAATCGTAATTATTATCAGGCTCCGCCTCTAGCAAACATTCCAACTCAATAAAAATATTCTCTATATCGTCAAAAGCATGGCTTTGTGTTTGCGATAATAATTTATCAATAATATTATAATGAAATTGCTTTATTTCCTCCAAAGTTGAGTACTTAGCATCGGTTCTATTAAAATAGGCCTCCACTAATTTTTCTAATAAATTAGTAGTTTTTCCCATTGCTGAAATAACAATTAAAACATTTTCGTTGGCAAAATTGCCTAACACTTTTGCGACATTTCTTACCGCATCTGCATCTTTTACCGATGCACCCCCAAATTTAAAAACTTTCATTAATACTGATAAAATACTTGTGCCGCAAAATAAAAATAAAAATTGATTTTTAATTTATGATTTGTGAATTATGATTGAGCTTTTGGCATCTGGCTGCTAGCTACTAGCAATCGAAAATGCACCTTTCAAAGATGCCTCGTTCCTTAGTAAGACGGATTCTGCATGATTTTTTTCTTATTGGCCTTATTTAATAAAATTAATAATAAACATATTATTAATTCAAAAAAGATTATTGGATAATTTATGTGCTTTAAAGCAATATAAGAAAAGACCAATAGAACAATTTTGCATACTAAAAGAACAACAAGAATTCGAGTTTTTTTTCTTGTATAAAACTCAATTAATGATAGAATTAGAAAAGGTAAGAACTTTAAATTTATATCAATAATCAATAAATCTTTGATATGTGATTCTGCCATTTTTTGATAAATGTTATTATAAATTATCAAAACAGTAACAATCATTACTATTTTTATTAAAATCATAATATTTATAATCTTCATCTGTAAAATGTTTTTAAAATACTTATTCAATCAATCACAATCAATCAATCTACAAGTCAACAAATCTGTAATTACCCCAATTCCTCAAAAAAGCCAGTTTGTTTGTTCTTTTTGCAGTTGTTCCAATCGTAGTAACGGCCATTCATGGCTATATAAATACCTGCAGGTAAGCTTTGTACAAAAGCCAAAGCGCTTCCAAGGTTAAATAATCCATCACTTGAGCCAAATTTATACGGAATCATAGCGCCTGTAATTACCACAGTTTTACCTGGAATT
>JBGSBN010000216.1:0-5628 GCA_041730515.1 Methylacidiphilales bacterium
ATTATACTACATTTATTGGCTATGCACTCAAATACGGAAAAGAAGTAGATGTAGATAAACGTTGGAAAGAATGGCTTGAATACGAAGCCAAAGTTATTGCCAATTATGGCAAACAAGAAACGCTGCATGGGTAACCACACACCGTTTCTTGTTTGCCATTATTGGCAATAACTTTTGCTTCGTATTCAAGCCATTCTTTCCAACGTTTATCTACGTCTACTTCTTTTCCGTATTTGCGTGCATAGCCTATAAATGTAGTATAATGACTGGCTTCGCTTGCCATTAAATCGTAATAAAATTTCGATAATTCGGCATCTTTAATATTTTCAGAAAGTACTTTAAAACGCTCGCAACTTCTTGCTTCAATCATGGCCGAAAAAAGCATTCTATCTACAAAACTTGCGTTACGGCTTCCGCCTTTTTGCATAAATTGATACAATTCGTTTACATAACTGTCTTTGCGTTCGCGGCCTAAAGTGTAGCCACGTTCTTTTATTATATTAAACACCATTTCAAAATGGCTAATTTCTTCCTTTACCAAATCCAATAAGTCTGCCACTAAATCAGTTAACTCCGGATTGTAAGTAATAATTGTAATGGCGTTACTGGCTGCTTTTTGTTCGCACCAAGCGTGGTCGGTTAATATTTCTTCTAAATTACTTTCTACTATATTTACCCAACGTGGGTCGGTTGGAAGTTTAAGTCCTAACATGTTTAATTATAAGTTATTTGTTTAATAAGTTTATTTCTTTTTGGTAATCGTATTGCAAATCCTCGTGCAAGGTGCTGAGCGATTCGTTTATTTTTTTGAGTTGTGCTTTGTATAAATTATACAAAACGATACTTTTTCTAAAATCAATACCTGTATTGTCTAATTCTCTGCAAAAATGCACAAATAGTTCAATATTGGTGCCTGCCTTGGCTGAGTATTTAGCATTTTTATTGGCCAATCGTAAAATTTTTCTAATAGTTTTTTTTGCAAAGTATAAATTGCTTCTGTTCATTTCTGCAAACAGTTCAGTCATTTCTTGTTTTACACCATCAATAAATTGGGCTTCATCATGGGTTTGAAATAAAAGATAATTTAAAAACTCCTTATTGTCTTTTTTATACTTAGCTATTTTGGTACAAAGTTCCACCAATTGAGCAGCATCAAGCGTTTGTAGTTCTTTTTTTATTTCTGAAATAGAGGCAGTTTGCATAAATTGAAGCAACAATATTATTGATAAAAGTTTATATTTTTATCAATAACCATAAAACATAAGTTTAAAAATTGTTTTAAAAATTTAGATAATAAAAATTACCTTTTGTTAACTTTTAATCCTATGGAAATTTAGCCTAAAGTACCTTTATTTGTAATATGTCACATTTAAAAGAGCAAGTAAAATTTATAGATAAAAATAAGACAGGTTTTTACACCATTTTAAAAAAGCGGGTAGATCAATATTTTGTAGATAATAATATTTCGAAACACGCCAATACTGGCATGGTTTTAAAAACCGTAATTCTGTTAAGCACCTATATTTTACCATTCGTAGCCATAATGGCCTTTCAGCCAAGTTTTGGAGTAAGTTTATTGCTTTGGATTGTAATGGGAATTAGCCTTGCCGGTATTGGTATGAGTGTAATGCACGATGCTAATCATGGGGCTTATTCAGCTAATAAAAGTGTAAACTATTGGGTTGGCCATTCGCTTAATTTATTAGGTGGCTCGGTTTTTAATTGGAAATTACAACACAATATTTTACACCATACTTATACCAACATTACCCATTTAGACGATGACATAGCTGATAGATTGGTATTAAAGTTTTCACCTCATACCAAACAAAAAAGTTTCCATCAATTTCAGTGGGTATATGCTTTCTTTTTTTATGGTTTGCTTACTTTTTATTGGGCAGTAGCCAAAGATTTTATTCAATTTTACCAGTTTACGAAAAATGGCGTAAACAATGCTACCAAAAAACAAAATATCATTATTCTTTCCAAAATTATTGGAATTAAGGTGTTTTATTTTTTCATGATGATTTTTGTGCCTGTTTATTTTTTCCAAATCTCTTTTGGGCAAATATTTGCAGGTTTCATGCTCATGCATTTCTTTTCAGGATCAATTTTAACTACTGTATTTCAATTAGCTCATACAGTGGAACATACCGACCATCCCATGCCTAACGCAGATGGAATTATTGAAAACGATTGGGCTATTCATCAATTGAATACTACAGTTAATTTTTCGCCAAATAATAAAATTCTTTCATGGTATGTGGGCGGTTTAAATTATCAAGTGGAACATCATTTATTTCAAAAAGTATCGCATGTGCATTACCCAGCTATTGCTAAAATTGTGAAACAAACAGCCAATGAGTTTGGAGTTCCTTATTTAGAAAATAAAACCCTTTTTGGTGCCATCGAATCGCATATAGCCTACTTAAAACAACTTGGTAGATTGCCTGATTTGCACGAAGCAATTGGCTAGTTTTAATAGTATTTTCTATCTTTTATCACTTTTTTTCAAAAAACTTATCCAATTCTTCACATTCAAATTGTATATTAGCGCGATTTTTTAATTGAAAAAGTACACGCTAGATATTGATGATGAGGAAGAAACCCTTTTTTTTGGGTTACTCAGCACCGAAAAAGTGTCGCGCCTTGCATGGTTAATTAACCGTGCGCTCGAAATTAATTTAAATCGGGTAGATAGTATTGAGTGGTATAACGAATCGGAAAAAGAATATTTTTACTTCGTAAAATTCATTTATGTAGATGAATTAAACCATTTAACGTTTACCCTTTTTGCAAATTACGATGAAAGTAAAATTTTATTTACCGAGCTCAGAGCCATGCAATATTTTATGCTAATTGAAGGTGGACTTTCCTTTTTTGATGACAAATCATTTTTAAAACAAGTAAAAAATATTTCTGAAATTCAGTTGATTAGCAAGGTTGATCAAACTCGATTGAAGCAGAAAGTAAATCTAATATTATAAAAAAAAATTATATAACACAAATGACTAAAGCATTATTTAACCGTACCAAAATTGTGGCAACCATAGGGCCTGCTACTAGTAGTTTAGAAAATTTAAAAGCAATTATTAATGAAGGAGTTGACGTTTGTCGTTTAAATTTTTCACATGGTTCTTATGCTGATCATCAGCAGGTTATTGATAATATTAAGCAAGCTAACGAAGATTTAGGAACCAATGTTTGTATGCTATTAGATTTACAAGGCCCTAAGCTACGTGTTGGTGAAATGGAAAATGGTAAGGTAGAATTAATACAAGGCGAAATTATAGAAGTTACTACCGAAAAATGTATTGGAACTAGTAATCGCATTTATATTAATTTTGAAAATTTACCTAAAGATGTAAATATAGGAGAGCGTATATTATTAGATGATGGTAAGTTAGAATTGAAAGTAATTGAAACCAATAAAAAGAACTTGGTTAAGGCACTAGTTATATTTGGCGGATGGCTTTCTAATAAAAAGGGTTTCAATTTACCTGATACCAAAATGAGTATTCCAAGTATGACTCAAAAAGATTTGGATGATTTGAAGTTTGGTTTGGAAAATAAAGTAGAATGGGTGGCTCTTTCTTTTGTAAGAACGGAGCACGATGTTGTTTTTATTAAAAATATTATTGAATTAAACGATTGGAAACCACGTGTAATTTCAAAAATTGAAAAGCCAGAAGCAGTGGCCAATATTGATAAAATTATTGCAGCATCCGATGGAATTATGGTGGCTCGTGGTGATTTAGGTGTGGAAATGCCAATGGAACAAGTGCCAGTTATTCAAAAACGTATTGTTAAAAAATGTATTGAAGCTAGCAAGCCTGTTATTATTGCTACCCAAATGATGGAAAGCATGATTGTAAGCCCTGTGCCTACTCGTGCTGAGGTAAACGATATAGCCAATGCAGTAATGGATGGTGCCGATGCAGTAATGTTAAGTGCCGAAACTTCGGTAGGTGCCTATCCGGTTAATGCCATTAGCTACATGCGCAGAACCATTATGGAGGTGGAAACTGGAACCAATGCGCCTTATTTTAAAGGAAATCGTCCGAAAGAAGATAGTGAAACCTTTTTATCCGATGAAATATGCTTTACCGCAGTAAGGGTTAGCGACCACTTAAAAGCAAGTGCCATTGTTGGTATGACTTTTTCGGGTTATTCAGCTTATAAAATTTCATCATTCCGCCCAAAAGCAAGCATATTTATTTTTACTACTAATCCGCGTTTGGTTAATACGTTAAGTTTGGTTTGGGGCGTGCGTGGCTTTTTATACCGCGAGTTCGAAAGTACCGATGATTCAATGCAAGATGTAAACAATAACCTTTTAAAAGGCGGGTTTATTAAACCGGGTCAAATTGTAATCAATACGGCAAGTATGCCAATTATTGAAAGACATAGGGTAAATACAATCAAAATTTCTGAAATAAAATAATACGTTATGAATAAGTTATTTACCGTTGCAATTTTGACTGTAATAATTGCATCATGTACTAAAACCGAAACTTTAAAAACCGAAACAATCGTTAATAATAAAGATAGTATCATAACCATTGATAGTTCTTTGTTTAATGGTAGGTTAAAGGTTTTGGTTTTAGATGGAACCAATAATAATACGGCTGTAAATGGAGCACAAGTTTTTTTGTACCCCACTTATGAAGATGTGAAGCGAAATTATTTTATTTACTCGGTTTCGAGTTTAGCGGGACAAGCCGATTTTGGCTATATATTACAAGGTAATTATTACTTAAGGGCTCAATTTGGCACCAAAAGCGATACCAATGTAGTGCAAGTTTTGGGACAAAAAATCATTACCCGAACCATGATTGTAAGACAATAAAAAATGGATTTAGCAGATATAGATTTAATTGAAAATAAAGTAGCTAACAGTGGCTTAATCACCATTGATTTAGAAACCTTGCGCCATGCAGGCAAAAGGGTTTTGTTCGATATTAAAGATTGGCTTTTTAGGGAAATGATTTTAAAGGAAAAAGACTTTAGAGATTTTGTTAAAAACCACGATTGGAGCCAATACCAAAATCAAAATATAGCTTTTTATTGCAGTACCGATGCCATAGTGCCTACTTGGGCTTATATGCTTTTGGCCAGTGCAGTGCAGCCGTATGCCAATAAATATGTGTTTGGCAATTTAGAACAACTAGAAATAGCATTGTATACCGATGCCATTGAACAATTGAACCCTGCTGATTTTGCTGATAAACGCATTATTTTAAAAGGGTGTAGCCAAAATGAGTTGCCCATAGCTGCTTATGTGGCCATGAGTAATAAGTTACTACCCGTGGTAAAAAGTTTAATGTATGGCGAAGCTTGTAGCAATGTGCCTATTTATAAAAAACGATAAAAGAATTAAATGAATCAAAACGTAAAAATTAAGTTGGGCAATATTACCAACTTAAGCGATGCCCGCTTTGCAGCTGCGGCAGGCATTGATTATATGGGTTTTTGTTTTGACCCTCAAAGTGTAAGTTATATTCCGCCAGTTAAAGCCAAAGAAATTATTGATTGGACTAGCGGATGCTTTGTAGTGGCTGAGTTTGGAAACCAAACCATGAAAGAAGTGGCCGATATAGTTGATATGTTAAACATTGATATTGTAGA
>JBGSBN010000217.1:0-5613 GCA_041730515.1 Methylacidiphilales bacterium
ATTGCGATGGGAAAGATTCTGAACTTTCATTACTTGGTCGTTTTAGAAGTTCACAAAACAATCTTTCCCTTTATTTATTTTCCAGTTTTTCTTTCAACTATTAAGGCTTCCAAGCTATTTTGTGTAGTCTTAACTTGACGCGTATGCGCTTTGGCGGGACAGGCTATGCCTCGCAGTGACGAATCATGACAATAATTCAAATCTAAAAAATCATAGTTCAGACGGCATTTCAAAACATCCCCCTTCCCCCCTTCTCTTACGCGCAAGTCCAATTCACAAGGGGGAATATTTCCCGCACATTTTTTGATTAACCAATTACTCGATTAACCTAATAACTCAACTAAAATCAACAATTAAGCAATTAAGCAAATCAACCTCCTCTACTTAACCAAGACATACTTTTTACCTATAACTGTTACATTTGGTATTTTATGTGTTTGGTCAAATAAAGAATCTATTGGCCATAGCTGTTTCCATAATCCTACAGAGGCATTTTTACTATTACTTTCAATAGCAACTTGAGTTAGTTTAAATGGAAAAATAAATACATTTACAAACGATTGTTTTTGAGTAAATGCAGCTTCCATCAGTGTCCAAATTTCTTCTATAATGGGGTTTGTCATGGCAAAACAACCAATAGAAACACAACTGCCATGCACCATTATATGGCTTCCGGTATAACCGTTGGCTTTATCAAAAGCTTTGGGATAACCAATATTAAACGATAAATGATAACTACTATTAGGATTCATTTGATGTGGAAAAACCTTGTAAATACCTTCAGGCGCTTGTCCATCACCTGTTTTGGTTTTAGTACCTAATGTACCCGAGTAATAACAAATATTATATATTTTAAACAATACAAACTGATTGTTTTGTTTAACCCATATTTGCAGTTCATTGCTTTGTTTGTAAATTCGTATAAATACAGCACTACCCCAAGCTAGTTTTTTATCGGCAAATTGTTTCTTTAACAATACTTGGTTTTGCGCATAAGCAGCAACCGATCTTTTGCTAGTAGGCACTTGCGCCATCAGCACATTTCCAAAAAGGAATAAGCAGAATAGGATAATGGATTTCAATTTTTTGATTTGGAGATTTTTGATTTGGAGATTGTTTTCACGCTTCGCGTGATTGTTAAATTGTTATCCCGATAAATCGGGAGTTATATTGTTAATACGTTTTACGTAATTGTTATATTGTTTAATTGTTTTCAATTACTGAATTAGTTGAAAATTTGCTTATTGCCTATTGAACATCCATAATCCAATAGCATTTACTTATGCATTTTATTCCAATTAATATTCGTTTCGGCTGCGCTCAACGACCGCGTAATTCAAAATTCATAATCCAAAATTCATAATTTCTACTGTTCTCTTTTCATCAGCATAAAACCGCCTTGTGTTGCTATCCAATGCATTTCAGAGTTGGTATGGTTTTGAGTATCGTTTACATGCAATAAAAAATAAACAGGCTTATCTATTTTTCCAGCTTTAAGCCAATTATTATCTCGGGCCGAATCGTTGGTGTAAGGTTTAATATTTCCATAAAAATAATGCGCATAACTTTTATAACCTAAGGTAGTAATATAACAATCTTCGTGGCTAATTTTTTGCAACATATCAATGGCAGGTCCTTGACTGTATTGCTCTATTTTAGGCACCACCCACATTAAGTAAATAGGTAAAAACAAAGATATAAAAACCAATAAGGTATAAAACCCTTTTTGCAACTCATGGCGCCATAAATAAAATACGGCAATACTGGTAATGGATAAAAATATAAATCCCATTATAAACTCTAGGCCTTGCCAATTGGCGTTTACGCTTAAACTAGCTACTGCAAAATCATCGTCAATAAATGGAATAATGCTTTCCTTAAACATATCGATTAAAGGCAATACACCTAAGGCTATACTTAATATTAAACCAAATACATAAACAATTATTAGTTTCCATTTTTCAATGGCTTTTTTATCGAACACATAATTATAAATAGTATGCGCAGCAATAAAACTTAAAGGCAAATAACAAGCCGATGAATAGTGAACTATTTTAGTTTTTACAATGCTAAATAATATCAAAACCACCCAAAACAGTATTTGACTCCATTTAAAAAACTGAATTTGTACTTCATTATCATGGGCAAATTTGCGTTTGAATAAAGCATTTAAAGCAAAAATAGAAATAGGAAAACAACCCAATAATAATACTACAGGATGGTACCAAAATGGCTGACCATGGCCGGCCACCGGATTTTTAAATAAATCTATTTGATATAAAATAAACTCCCATAAAAAAGTAGGTCCATTTTTAATTACTTCTAATCCAAACCAAGTAGCACTTACCAATAAAGCAGTTACAGCACAAATAATAATGTGATTAAAGGTAAAAAACAGTTTAAATTTATGCAAAGCTAAATATACCAATACACAAAGCAAGCACACCAATAAAGCCGCAGGGCCTTTGGTAATAATGGCTGCACCAATAAACAATCCGGCATAAAGCGCATTTAAATTCTTTTTCTTAGCATCATTGCCAGTGGCAATTAAAAAAAATTGATAAACCGTTCCTGAAATAAATAAATTATAAATTGGATCAATAATTCCGCTTTTATAGTATAAGTGAGGCGTAAAACTACCGGTAATACAAAGTACCCAAATCCAAGCCAATTTGATATCGAAATACTTTTTACCTAAATAAAATACAATATTTAAAACCACCACTCCTACCAAAGCATTTGGCAAACGTGCCGCAAACTCATTGATGCCAAATATTTTAAAGCTGATGGTCTGTAACCAAAAAAACAAAGGTGGTTTTTCCCAAAACGGCTGAAAGTTAATTTGAACCTGTTGGTAATTGCCTGTTAATAGCATTTCGCGAGCATTTTCGGCAAAGTTTATTTCATCCCAATCAAAAAGATGCACAATACCCAAAAAAGGTATAAATAGTATAACAGCCCAAAGGGTAGCAAACCAATGAGGGTATTTAGCTAAAAGGGTTTTAATCATGATAAACTATTTAATGGTTTTGCTTTTTTGTTCAATAATAAACCAATAACAAATCAAAGCACAAAAAAAACCAATTAATGAACCAACAACGGTATCGCGCAAAAAATGTTGTAATAAATAAATGCGAGAAAATGCCACTATAACTGCGCTCAATAAAAAGAAAATTTGCAGCCAAGGTTTTTTATAAAACAATGCCAAACAAGTAAAAATAGCAAAAGCAAAAGTGGTATGTCCCGAAGGAAAACTATTGTACTGCAAAATCTCCACACCTTCTACAAAGTTCAGTTTATAATCCTTCAGTAATAATGATGGACGCAAGGCATTATCAAACACAAAATGTTTGTTAAATTGAGTAATTAAGGTACTTAAAATACTTACTATGCTAGCAGTAATTCCCCAATTTTTATTTTTGATGAGTAAATAAATGCAAATAGGAACACCAAACCAAGCTTCGCCAAAGTGAGTAGCAAATTTAAATAGGGTATCTAAAATGGGGTTATGAATTTGATTGATACTGAGTGTAACTGTTTCGCTATTAGATAGCAGTAAAAACAAGGAAGCAACACCAAGAATGATAAAATAGGTTGCAATAAACCACTTGTTTTGTTTAATAATTTCTTTCAATATTTGTTGGTATTTTCAGTAAACAAAAATGCAACTTCTTTTTGGAAGTTGCATTTTAATTTTTTTTATTTTTTCTCAGTAAAAATTACCTACTGACAAGCAAATTTTAATTTAGGTTGTGAGTCACTTCGGTCTTTTGGACCTGTGTAAACTTTACGCCTAACAATTAATTCAACTTGAGTAATAATTTCTTTATCGGAAGTAATATTAAAAATTTTGCTTGGAATGATAGATAAACGGTAAGTTCCATTTGCATCCCTCACCATTCTCAAATTATCATTTTGATCTAGGTCAAAAAAGGTACTTGGAGCAAAAGTTCTAACCAAAGATGTAACAGTATCTTTTATACTAGCGTTTACCCACATGTATAACTCTTCAGAAGCAGCCAAATTTTTCATCGAATCGTTCAATTCCTTTGCGTTATCGTAAATTAGGTTAATAACCTCGCTTTGAATCAAGCTACTAGGCACAGCATACATGGCACCTCTATCGGTTTTAGGTGGTTCAATTGTAAAATTTAAATCTTCTGTTTTTACATCGGGCGCACCATAACCTCCACCATTTTTAGTTTTTACTAAAAGTGAAATTCCTTTTTTATAAATATCGGCAGCAGGCACTTCATAAAATTCGGTAGGAACCATTTCGTAATACCAAACCAAAGGACCTTTTTCAACATCATTGGTCATTTTTAAGGCCTCATTAGAGTTTTGCCACTCTTTTTCACCTGAACCATTTCTCAAAGGATGTCCAACAGGATGTTCTTTAGGGTTCCATGTCCAAATATAAAATGGACCGGTACTATCAGCACAGCTTCTATTGGTAGTTTTAGTTAAATCTACATAAATTCTTACTTTTTTGGTCACATCAGGATTTTCAGGTTCAATCCAATTTGCTTGCCCAAATGATTTAGCTGTAATTAAGCTAAACATTACTATAAATGTTAGTATATGTTTCATTTCTTTTTCTCCTTTATGTTTATTTTCTTTCAAACTCTAATACATACGAAAATTTTAACTCCCCACCACAGTAAATTGGCTTACGTAATTTTAAAACAGCATCAACTGTTCTAATTGGGCCTCCTAATGGTAATTCAAATGCAGTTCCACCATCAGGTACAAACTGAATTAATGTTGGAAACTCATCGCTATCAAAATTCCAAGTTCCGGTAGGCTTTTGAAAAAAGTTGACAAGCAAATTAGTAGTATCAACCGTATATTTTCTAATCCCTGCCACTGTTTCAAACTTAATATTTGGTGTATTAATTGAACCTTTTGTAAATACATCACCCATTTTTACACTTTCTTTGGTTAACGATAATTCATCTACCATAGAACAACTAGTTAATTTCCATGAAGCTTGCAAACCTTCTAATTTACTTGAAGGAACTCCTATGTCTTTTATTTCTTTTTTACAGGCCATAAAACCTATAAATATGCTTGCAATAATAATTGCTTTCATGCTTTTGGCTTGATTTATAATTTTCATTTTATTATTTCTTTTTAGTTACAAGTTTGTGTCGGATTTTGTGAGAAACCAATGGTAACTTCGGTTTGCGGATAAGCAAAAATTAAACCATTACAATTAAATGCTGCATTTCTCATGGTATTTGGAGTTTGAATTTCATTATTAGCACCAATTCTTTTAAAAGTTTGAATTCTATCGCCTTCCAATAAAAATTCTCTCCTTCTTTCTTCTCTAACCCTAAATTTGATTACATCGGCTAATTCAGAACCTGTAAGTAATTTAGTAGTGGCATTTAAATAAGAACGGGTAATAATTTTATTTACATCAGCTGCTGCTATACTTAAGTTTTGGCCAGTAATAGCCAATGCTTCAGCACGCATCAAATACATATCGGTTAACAACAAATAAGGTACATCAAAAAAGTCTTTATTAAATTTATTAGAACCATAAACTTCTTCAGGCTTTCCTTTATTAATTACTTTAATTAAACCAATTCTTTTATCGGTTGTATCTTG
>JBGSBN010000218.1:0-5596 GCA_041730515.1 Methylacidiphilales bacterium
CAGCCTACTGCCAATAATCCTTGGTTTAATCAAGTAGATAAACATCCGTTTGGTGTTGGTTATGATTATAACCACGAAGCACAACCTACCAAAGATTTTACTGATAGAGTTTTAAAATATTGGATTACAGAATATAAAGTAGATGGTTATCGTTTCGATTTATCAAAAGGATTTACACAAAACAATACCTTAGGAAACGTTGGTGCTTGGAGCGCCTACGATCAAAGTAGGGTAAATATATGGAATAGAATTAGAAGCGAAATAATAAAGTATGCACCTGATGCTTATTTAATTTTAGAACATTTAGGCGATAATTCTGAAGAAAAAGTATTGGCAAATGCAGGTTTTATGCTGTGGGGTAAAATGACAGAAAACTATGCAGAGGCTAATATGGGTTACAGTAATTCGAAGGCAGATTTAAGTTGGGGTAATTATAAAAACCGTCAATTTACTTTTCCTAATTTAATAACTTATGCCGAAAGCCACGATGAAGAAAGAATTATGTATTCAACCTTACAATTTGGAAATATTTCAGGTTCTTATAATACTAAAAGTTTAAATACAGCTTTAAAAAGAACAGAAGCTTATCACGCATTATTAATTCCTCAAAAAGGACCTAAAATGATATGGCAAGGTGGTGAGTTAGGGTACGAAATTTCAATTAATACTAATGGAAGAACTGGAAACAAACCTTTTAATTGGACTTATCAAACTAATCCAAATCGCATGTCTGTTTATAATGCCGTTAGCAAGTTAAGTAAGCTTAAACAAGAACCTTCATTTATTTCTGATGATTACAGTTATAACGTTGCTGGTAGTGGTAAATTTTTAAAAGTAAATCATCAAAGCATGAACTCTATTATAGTTGGAAATTTTGATGTTGTTAGTTTAAACATCACACCTGTTTTTCAACGCACTGGATGGTGGTATAACTATATGACAGGCGATTCAATCAATGTAACTGATGTGAACAGAACTATTCCATTAGCCCCTGGAGATTATGTAGTATATACCGATGTAAATTTAAATAAAGGAACAACTGGTGGTGGAACACAAATAAATGAGCAAAGTACTACCCAACAATTTGAAGTTTTTCCAAATCCTGCCACTAATAATGTAACAGTTTCTATAGGTTTTGAAAATTCATCTACCTTAGAATTAGTTATTTACGATTTAGTTGGAAAAAAAGTGTATGATTTTAATAATAAAAATCAATACTTTTATGGGGAACAAAATTTCGATATCAATGTGAATTCTTTGCAAAAAGGATTATACTTAATAGAAGTTACAACGCAGTCAGGTAAGTCGTCAAAAAAACTATTATTGAATTGATTTTTAAATAATTAATTAGAGTAAAAGCAATAATTTATTTCGAATTATTGCTTTTATTTTTGAAAAAAAAATTACAAATAAATAAATATGAAGAGAAAATTACTATTAACGATCGTAAGTTTTTGTATTTCAGTTCAAATTTTTGCACAAAGCATTAAAGGAAGAGTGGAAGATGAAAAAAAGGAACCAATTGTAGGTGCTACAGTTATTATTGATGGAACAAAAAAAGGATCGTTTACCGATGCCAAGGGTACTTTTGAAATAAAAGATGTACCTGTTGGAAAGTATAAAATAAAAATTTCGAGTTTAGGCTCAAATACTGCTTATAAAGAAGTGGAGGTTACTGCCAATGGCGCTTTTTTAAACATTCAGCTTAAAGAAGATCAAAAAAAATTAGATGATGTGGTAGTAGTTGGATATGGTGTTCAACGAAAAAGAGAAGTAACAGGTTCAGTTGCTCAAATTAGTGGCCGCAGTTTAAATGATATGCCTGTTCCTAGTTTTGAATCGGCTTTACAAGGAAAGTTAGCAGGTGTAAATGTTACAACGGGTAGTGGTTTGGCTGGTTCTGGAGCTGTGGTTCGTATTAGAGGTATTGCTTCTATTGGTGCAGGTGGCGACCCCTTGTATGTTATTGATGGAATTCCAATTACACAAGATTATTTCTTAAATGGAAATGGTGGAGGAATGAATAATAATCCCTTAGCATCAATTAACCCAAATGATATTGAAACCATTGACGTTTTAAAAGACGCTGGTGCAAGTGCTATTTATGGTTCTAGAGGAGCAAATGGTGTAATATTAATTACTACCAAAAGAGGTAAAAGAGGTGGCAAAAAAGGTCCAACAATTAATTTTTCAGCTTCATTTGGAACTTCACAACCAACTGCCTTACCTAATATGTTAAATACACAACAGTATTTACAATTACGCCAAGAAGCTTGGGAAAATGATGGCGGAACTGGTAGGGTTTGGTTACCTGGCTATTCTTCTGCTCAATCATCTGCAGCAGCGCGCGAAGCAGCTTATATTAAAGCAAGTCAATATAATACTGATTGGGTTAAATTATCAACTAGGGTTGGTTTTAAACAAAATTACGATTTATCATTAAGTGATATTTATAAAAAAGTAAGTTATTATGCAGGTATTTCTTATAGTAATAATGAAAGTTATTTAATTGGGAATAGCTATAACCGTTTATCAGGCAGATTAAATTTGGATTTTAAGGTAGGTAAAAAAATTAAAGTATCAACAAATTCTAGCTTGGCACAAGGAAATAATTTCCGCGTAAATAGTGCTTGGGCGGGTGGATTAGGTTCGGCTATGAGTACAGCTTTACCAATTTATCCTACTAGGTTAAAAGCTGTTGATGGATCTGATAGCGCTTACTTTAGAAATGGTGATAATCCATTAATTGCCCAAGAACAAAAAATTTGGAGAGTAGCAGAAACTAGGGCTATTAATAATGTGGCTATCGACTATAATCCAATTAAAAACCTATACTTTAGAGCACAAGGTGGTTATGATTATATGCAATTATTAGATGATCAATATGACAGTCCTCAATTATTAAACATTGCAGAGTCGACAGGCGGAAATGCTAGAAGAACTGGTACTTTTACCAATAACTTAAATTATTTTGCCACTGGAACTTATAATTACAACCCTAACGATAACAATAAATTTAGTTTTATGGTTGGAAATGAATTTCAAAAATCAACTGCATCGGTAAGAACTCAAAGAACTGAAAAAACTACTGGTACTTTCTACGATAAAACACCGGACACTTTATACCAAAATCAAGTAACTCCAGGTAGTGCTTGGGCATTTTTAAGTTACTTTAGCCGTTTAAATTATTCTTATAAAGATAAATATTTTGCACAAGTTATTTTACGTGCTGATTGGTCTTCTCGCTTTGGTGAAAATTACCGAGTAGCATTTATGCCTGCGGTTTCGGCAAGTTGGGTATTAAGTGAAGAAAAGTTTTTACGTAATAATAAAAGAATTTCTTATTTAAAATTAAGAGCAAGTGCAGGAAGAAGTGGAAATTCAAATATTGATGGAAATGCACGTTTTTTAACTTATAACACTAGTGGAAATTATAACGCATTACCAATAACATATCCAACTCAAGCAGCTAATCCAAACTTACGTTGGGAAACATCGTTTATTTGGGATGCAGGTTTAGAATTAGGTTTATTCAACGATAGAATTTTTACAACGGTAGATTATTTTGATAGAAGAGTAACTGATGCTATCATTCAAGATTTGGCTATTTCTCCATCAACGGGTATGGATAAATACACAGCAAATGTAGGACGAATTACCAACCGTGGTTTAGAGTTTGGTATTAAAACCAGAAACTTAGTGGGTAAATTCAGATGGAATACTGACTTTAATATTACTAAAATTTGGAATTCAATTGATGATATTGGCGCTTACTCTCAAGATGCTGTAGGAGGCGGAACTAATGATACTCGCCCAATTATTGGTAGCCCAATTGGAACCAATTATCTTGTAAGATTTAGTCATATTGATCAACAAACAGGTTTACCAGTTTATTTAGACATTAATGGAAACCCAACTAGTAAATGGGATATTGCTAACCGTGTTGGTGTAGGTGCTGTTTTACCTGATGCTTCGGGTGGGTTAACTAATACTTTTTCTTACAAAGGTTTTGACTTAAGCTTATTAGTTAATTTTGTTATTGGTGGTAATATTTATGAATCATCTGCTAAGCGCCAATTAGGTGTGGTTACCAATTGGAATATGAGAACTGATTTATTTGACAGATGGCAAAAACCAGGCGATGATGCACAATTTGCTCGTTTAACTTTAAATTCAGCTACTTATGGCTCAAATACAGAATGGATTAATACTACTCAGTTTTTGCACGATGCTTCATTTGCTCGTTTAAGAAATGTTACTTTAGCTTATAATTTACAAGCTAAAACCATTAAAAAATTGAAATATTGTCGCTCCGTTCGTATGGCAATTATTGCAACCAATATTTTAACAATTACCAAATACCCAGGTTTAGATCCTGAAATAGCTAGGGATTTTGAAAACGCAACAGATAGAAATATGAGTCCAAATATTACTTATTTAACTCCGCCTCAAGAGCGTACTTATTCATTTCAAATCAATGTTGGATTTTAATTAAAGGAGGAAATTTAAAATGAAAAGTATAAATAAAATAACAATTATAGTAAGCATATTATTAATAGGATTTAGTTCGTGTACAAGCTGGACAGAAATTAAACCTGAGGGATTATTATTAGAAGATGAAGCAGTAAAATCGGGACAAGATGTGGTAAGAATTGTAAATTCAACTTACGATGCATTGGCAAACAGATTGAACGGAACTGCACAAATTTATAATGATTTATTAGGTGATGAATTAGCTGATTATAATATATCAGGCGATAGACGAGAAATGTATACTAGAGGTGTAATTCCTTTTAATAGTTCATCAAACGATAATTATAAAGGCATTTATCGTTGTATTTTTCGCGCAAATACTTGTTTAGATTATATTCAAAAATTCAATGATTTAACTGCTACTGAAAAAAGTACTTTAGAAGGTGAAATTAAATTTATCAGAGCCTTATCGCACTTTGAAATAGCAAAAGTTTATGCTCACCCAATGGGAACATCTCCTTTGGTAAATGCAAATGGAGGGCAATCGGGAATTCCGTTGAGAACAAAGGTAACTATCGACCCTGTGTTAAGAAGTTCAATTGCAGCATCGTATGCTTTTATAATTGAAGACTTAATTGCAGCAATTGCATTACTACCTGAAAATCATCCGGGTAATACCACTAAAAAAGTGTATGCAGATAAAGATGCAGCAAAAGCACTTTTAGCTAAGGTATATTTTCAAAGCAATCAATACCAAAAAGCCATTACGGTTTTAAATGATTTACTAGCTAGTACAAAATACAAATTAAGCGATAGCTTAAATCATTTTGATAATGTGGGCTTTAGTAGTGAGTATTTATTCCAATTTGTAAGTACTGGAACTGGAGATAATAGAGCTGGAGGTTATACAGGCAATTACAGAAGTGATAATGTGGCTGTTCCTAATTTACAAATTTCATTATTGGCTTATAAATACATGATGCAAGATACAACCGATAAAAGAATTGGTTTAATTAAAGTAATTAATAAAGGAAAGCCTGAAGAAGTTTATGGTTCTAATAAATTTAATAAAGACTTTTTTGATGTACCTTATTTGTTGTTAACCGATATGTATTTGATGCGT
>JBGSBN010000219.1:0-5541 GCA_041730515.1 Methylacidiphilales bacterium
GCTTGTGCATGGCTAATAGCCTCTTTGGTTTGAGGCATTACGCTATCATCAGCAGCAATTACATTAATTACAATATCGGTAATTTTAGCACCACGAGCACGCATAGCTGTAAAGGCTTCGTGACCAGGAGTATCTAAAAATGCAATTTTTTTACCATTATCTAAAGTAACCTCATAAGCACCAACGTGCTGAGTAATTCCCCCTGCTTCACCCGCAATTACATTTGCTTTACGAATATAATCTAACAATGAAGTTTTACCATGATCTACGTGACCCATTACAGTTACAATAGGTGAGCGTGGAACTAAATCTGCCGGATCGTCAATATCTTCCTCTACAGCTTCTTGTACTTCTGCACTCACAAAATCAACCTCAAAGCCAAATTCTTCCGCCACAATACTAATTGTTTCCGCATCTAAACGTTGGTTAATAGAAACCATCATACCTAAGCTCATACAAGCCGAAATAATTTGAGTAACGGTAACTTCCATCATTTTCGACAACTCATTAGCAGTTACAAATTCGGTTACTTTTAAAACCTTATTTGCCATTTCTGCTTCTAAAGCTGCTTCTTCGCGTTCGTTTCTGTTGTCATCACGTTTTTTCTTACGGATTTTAGAACGAACAGCACCAATATTTGGATTTTTACTTCCAGGATTTAAACGCGCTAAAGTTGCCTTTAACTTATCCTGAACTTCCTTATCAGTAATTTCTTTCTTTTCGCCTGGTTTATAAGCTGGATTTCCACCATTGCGGTTTCCGCCAGCATTGTTTCCATTTTTATTAAAAGGAGGTCGAGCTCCACCAGTATTATTACCTTGGTAAGGTGTACGTGGGGCATTTGGATTATTTCCTGCTGGATTTCTGTTAGCACCACCATTAGGATTATTTCCCTGATAACCAGGACGAGCTCCGCCTGCATTATTTCCTTGGTAAGGTGTTCTTGGTGTTCCGTCAGCTGGTTTGTTAAATTTATTTAACTTATCGTTTGCGGTATCGCTTCCACCTATATAATTATTACGTTTACGTTTTTTCTTATTATTTGCATCGCTCGAAGCAACAGGTTTGTTGCTACTTTTTGGAGGATCAACTGGCAATACAATTTTACCCATTACTTTTAAACCAGATAGTTTTTCGTAATTGGTTTCCATCACTTGTGGATTAACAGTAGCATCTTCTGTTTGATCGTTTATTACAACTGCTGGTTCTGTATTGGCCGAAACAATAGTAGGTTCAGGTTTTTCTTGAACTATTTGCTCCACTATTACAGGAGTTTCAGGTTCAACCGTTTTTTCTACTACTTTTTCTTTTTTAGCTTCAACCTTTGGCGCTTCCGTTTTAGGTTGAACTTTTGGCAATTCTTTAGCTGAAGGCGACTTTTTGGTTTCTTTTACACGTTTGTCAGGACGAGTTTTAGTATTTAAAGAGTCTAAATCTATTTTACCTAAAATAGTTAATTTAGGAGATTCGTTATCACCATTGTTATCAGCAATTGAACTTTCCTCCTTTTTTTCCTCTGTTTTAGCTTCTATTATAGGCTCTTCCTTTTTAGGTTCTTCCTTAGTTGGCTCTGTTGGAACTTCTATTTTTGGAGCTTTAACCTCTACAGGTTCAGCAACAACCACATCTATTGGTGTTTTTACTTGGGGAATTGAAGGCTGTTCTACAACAGGAACAGTTTCTTTTTCAACAGGAGTTTCAATAACCTTGGCTGGTTTTGATTCAACTGGTTTTTCATATCTGTTAGATAATCCAGATTTTACAACTACAACTTCTTCCTCATAATCGTCATCGCTAACATTTACTTTGGGTTTGAGTTGCTCTATAGTAACATCCTTAGGCTTAACCTTATTTTGGCTAAGTTGCTTTGACTCTTCCTTGTTTTTCTTTTCGCTCTGAAAATCACTAAGCAACACGTTATATTGCTCCTCTGAAAGCTTTGTAGTTGGCTTAGCCTCAATGCTATGCCCCTTTTTGGCCAAATGGTCAACAAGGGTTTGCATACCTACATTTAGCTCTTTTACTACTGCGTTTAATCGTTTTGGTCCTGTGCTTTCGCTCATTAAAATTGTATCGAATTCTTTATAAATTTGGGCGAATATCGTTATTTTTACCGAATTTCATTGTATTTGATAAAAAGTATTTAAATAATTGTTCTAATTTTTAAAAATTTTTAGCCTTAAAAAAAACTAACGTTTGGTTGTGGATTAATTTATTTATAGACAAAAACGGATACAAAGCACTTATTTTATTAGTAGTTTCATTATCAAATCAAATTTATTATTTTCTGATTTTCAGGTAAAATATGATAAATAATTCTTATTTATATTGAATCTAAATTTTTTAAAATAATATTGATACCGATGGCTAACTCGGATTCTGAAATAATGAGTGGAGGAACAATTCGAATGCAATTATTGGCATATAAAAACCAATCTATTACCAAACCATCAGCTAGACAAAGCTGACAAAGTTTCAAGGTTTCTTCAAAAGTAGTGAGTTGGGCAGCAAGCATTAAGCCTTTGCCTCGTATGGTTTTAATTTTAGGATGAACCAATTTATCTCTAATAAACTGCTCTTTATTAGCTACTTTACTAATTAAATCAAGTCTATCTAACTCATGCAAGCCTGCCAAAGCCGCTGAGGCAATTACTGCATGTCCACCAAAAGTAGTAATATGGCCTAAAATAGGATTATCAGTAAAAACATGCATCATTTTTTGAGAAGTAATAAATGCGCCAATTGGCATACCCGCTCCTAAAGCCTTACCTAACAAAATTACATCAGGAACTATGCCCCAATGTTCAAACGCAAACATTTTTCCAGTTTTTCCTATTCCTGCCTGAATTTCATCAAAAATAAGCAACGCACAGTTTTCTGCACATTTTTGTTGTAGGGCTTGTAAAAATTCAAATGTTGGTTCAATATAGCCCGCTTCGCCTTGAATGGTTTCTATAATTACACAAGCAGTATCGGCATCTATAATTTGTAATGAATCAATATTATTAAACTCAATAAAATGAACATCGGGTAAAAGTGGCCTGTATGGTTGGGTATAATATTCGGTACTATTTAAACTTAAAGCGGCATGTGTACTTCCATGATAGGCATTTTTGCAAGCAATAATTTTAGATTTTTTGGTAACACGTTTGGCCAACTTAAGCGCTCCATCGGTAGCCTCAGCGCCCGAACTTACTAAATAAACACAATTTAAATTTGGAGGCAAATAACTTACAATTTTAGCCGCCAATTGAGCAGTTGGGGCCTGAACAAATTCGCCATAAACAAGCAAATGCATGTATTTATCTACCTGATTTTTAATAGCAGTTTTTACAGCCTCATTTCCATGGCCCAAGCTACTTACCGAAATACCTGAAATAAAATCCAAATACATTTTACCATCAGGGTCTTTTAAGTAAACACCATTAGCACTTTCAATTTCGAGCATTAAAGGGAAATTGGTAGTTTGCGCTTGATGAGCCAAAAATAATTGTCGATTGTTAAGCATACTGCAAATTAATTCAAAGTGATTTAAAAACTAGCTTTTTTGTTTTGAATCATTTTTAGTTGACATTACTCAATTTAAATACTGATTACCAAGTTATTTAAACCATCAGACCTCACTTACATTTGGACCAACAAACTCCTAAAATAATGATTAGCAAAATATTAATACCGACAGATTTTTCGGAAGTTGCAAATAATGCATTACAATATGCTATTCATTTAGCCCAAAAAGTGAATGCTGAATTGCATGTTTTTCATATCAAAAATATTCCATTAGTTGATACTTCGTATCCAAATACAATTTATCAAACCTACATGGTGGAAATTGATGAATTTGCTACAAAAAATTTTGAGAAATTAGAAACCAATGTATTAATACCATCAGGATTAAGTTTTAAAACACAATCTGCATACGGTTTTATTAACGATGAAATTCAGGAATATACCAAAACCAACCAAATTGATTTGATAATACTAGGTACCACAGGCGCTAGTGGAATTCAAGAAATTTTAATTGGTAGTAATGCAGCTTCAGTAGTGGCTAAATCGGAAATACCAGTTTTGATAATACCACCAATGGCTAAGTTTGAAGAAATTTTGCACCTAGTGTATGCCACCGATTTTAACGAACCTGAGTTCCCGGCTGTTTCTCGCTTGGCCTATTTTTCGGGTTTATATAATGCTGAAATTAGCATTTTACACGTCAAATCGGAATACGATGATTATTTTGATAAGGAACATAATTTCTTTGTAAAAAATAAAGATCAAATTGCATTAAATAATTGGAAAATTGTGAATGTAACAGAAAAGGAAAATATTATTGAAAGTATAAATAGTTATGTGGAAGCCAATCGTACCAACTTGTTAGTAATGGCCAAACATAATCGCAATTTTTTTGATAAACTTTTTCACAGAAGTTTAAGCAAACAAATGGCTTTTCATACTAAAATACCATTATTGGTGTTAAATAAATAATCTTTTCAGTGTTTCATGTTTTACAATTAAAGCCGTTCAACTTGTTTTGAACGGCTTTTTTTATTAATCAAAGATTTGATAGGTAACGTTATTTAATTACGACAGTTACTACTCCAAATTAATTATTGGTAGTTGCTATAAATCAGCACATTCATATTGTGGGAACATTTTTACATTTAAGCTACAAAAATTTAGCATATTTGCTCACTTTAAAATAAAAAATGAAAGGTTACTTTAAGTTTTTAAAATTTACTTTTAAATACAAATATTACGCTTTTATGAATATTTTGTGCAATATTCTATCAAGCATTTTTGGTTTGTTTTCAATTGCATCTATTATGCCGTTGTTAGATGTATTATTTAGTACTCATCAAGAAATAAAAAAAGCGGAACCGGTTTCAAACACCTTTAGCTTTAACCGCTACTTCGATTTATTAAAAGACAATATTTGGGAATACAAAAAAGTTTATGGCGCAGAAAAAGTGCTGCTGTTTATTTGCATTTTTGTTATTTTAATGATCATGCTAAAAAACTTGTTTCGATATTTAGCCTTATTTTTTATGGTTCCAATGCGAAATTATATAGTGAGCGATTATAGAATAGCTGCCTACAATCGTATTTTGGTTTTACCATTATCGTATTTTAGCAATGAAAAAAAGGGCGATTTATTGAGCAGAATGACAAGTGATATGCACCAAATTGAGGCAGCAGTTATGAGTTCGTTAGAGGCATTTACCAAAGAACCAATTACCATTTTAATTTCGTTGGTTTCATTAATTTGGGTGAGTCCCGTTTTAACATTAATTGTGTTTTGCACCTTACCCATAAGCGGACTTTTTACTGCATTAATTGGTAAGTTATTGAAAAGTCAAACTTCTAAAAGCCAATCAAAATTTGGGGAATTAGTAGCCATTATTGAAGAAACCTTAATGGGTGTTAGGGTAATAAAGGCATTTAATGCTCAAAACTTTTTGTTTAAACGATTTAAACTACAAAATAATTTATACACCAATTTAAACATAAAAGCCAATAGAACTAGCGATGGAACTTCGCCAATTA
>JBGSBN010000220.1:0-5500 GCA_041730515.1 Methylacidiphilales bacterium
GTTTAATAATTCTTCTTTGTCTATCATAACTATGTAAATATAAATTGTTAAAAGTTATTTCCGAAAATTTTTTTGAGCTTTTAAGGGCTCAAAAATTTTCAGAATAACTTTTCAACTTACACAGTTTATGAAACACTACCAGCCACTAGGAGCTAACTCAAATAATTTGTTGGTAATGCGCTAATAATTTGGCTTCTTCTATGTTCCAATTAAAATAATTAGCAGCCAAAACACAATTATTACTTAAGGTTTGATATTCATTTTCATTTGCTAATAATGAATTGATAGACGCAGCAATGACATCAGTTTCACAATCAATTAAAATACTGCAATTATACTTTTCATGAATAACTTCATATTCAGGAAAATTAGCACAAATACAAGGTACACCAACTTGCATATAATCAAAATATTTATTAGCTAACGAGTAATAATAACTCAAACCATTTGGCTCCAATAAATTCAAACCAATTTTCGCATTTTCAGTTAATTGCTTTAAATCTACAGGTTGTACAAACCCTAAAAATTGCACTTTATTTTCTAACTTTTCTTGTACAACTAATTCGCGCAATTCGCTGCTCAAATCACCTTCACCAGCTATGAGCAATTTTATATTTTCAACCTGATGCATAGCCAAAATACTTTGCTCCAAACCCCTACTTTTATTCAACGCACCTTGATACAAAATGTATCCATTTTCTCCTTCAACTTTATCAACTCTATTAACTGAATCAACTTCATTAACTCCATTAACTTTATCAACTCCAACAACCGTATCAACCAAAACAGGAACATTCATAATCACCTCGAATTGATTTTGATAAATAGTGCCTAAAAGCAATGCCAATTGCGGACCAACTGTATAACATAACTTGGCTTTTGGTACAAATATTTTCCCAATTAAATGCCAAATGGTTTTGGTAATTTTCCTATTAGTAACCTCGGGAACTTCGGTAAAATGCTCGTGTGCGTCAAAAACTAAAGTATTATTATTTAAAGTAGCGGTAATGCCACAAGCTAAAATTGTATCTAAATCTATGGCACAAATGGCATTGGTTTTTTGCCTTAACAAATACCATAATAACCTTAAATTAAACTCCATATAAAACAGCTTGCCTTTATTTATTTTACAAGTTAAACGTGTTTGCTTAAAGTTAAAATCTGTTCTTAATGGTTTTGAATGAGTCAATTTACGTCCAACCAATTCCACCTCACAACCGGCATTGGCAAGGCTCGAGCAAATGCGCTGCATGCGTTGGTCGTAACTTAAATCGTTGGTTACGGTAAATATTATTTTTTTATTTTTTAGCTGCAATGTAATTGGTAAGCACTATCGTAGTGCAATTTATTATTATCTAACAAAAGCCTTAATACAATGGTAAAAACTTGCATATCTTGGGTAGATACTTTTTCAAATAAATCTACCAAAGTTGTAGGACCTAGTTTTACAAATGTTAAAATTTCTTGTTCTATAATTTGGGTTAGTTCTTTTTTCTCTTTTAACTTTTTTCTATCAATACACACATCGCAGTAGCCACAATCATTGGCACTGTAATCGTTAAAGTATTCCAACATTTGTCTGCTTCTACACAAATCGCTTGGATTGGCATAAGCCATCATAGCCTGCATTTTTTCTATATAAGTTTGCTTCCTTTCGGCTAAATATTTTTTGTTTAAAGTTAAATATTTTATGTCTTGCCTTTCGGTTACAAAAGTAAGTTGCGATACTTCTTTTGTTTTGATATAATCTAAAATTTCTAATTGATGTAGTTTCTCCAAATACTTGTAAATACTAGCCACAGGAAGCTTTACTCTATTGGCAATTTCCAATTCATTTATTCTTATATAATTATCAAATAAACCACCATAACTGCGCAAAAGCAGCTTGGTAAAAGCATCAAAAGTGGCATTTTCTACCTGAAATTTATATAAAGCTTCGTGGCTACAAATTATTTTAATTTTTGACGGTTCGTAAAATGCTTCTGATAATAAAATTAAGTTGGTTTGTTCTAATATTTTTAAGCAACTATACGTTTTTAAAGGTTCAAAATTATAACGTTTTACAAACGAAATTATATCAAAATCAAAACTACGCTCAGGCTTAGCATTTACTGGCACTTGCAGGTAATCGCAAATGGCTTGATAAGTTAAACTTATTTCATTTACATCTGGATAATTTACACCTATTTTTTTCTTGGCATTAATATCATCGCTCAAATCGTGTAATAAAACACAAAATGCTTGTTTCTCATCTCTTCCTGCCCTACCTGCTTCTTGGTAATATGCCTCTAAACAATCTGGCATTTCAAAATGAACCACCAACCTACAATCTGGTTTATCTATTCCCATACCAAAAGCATTGGTACAAGCCATAATTCTAGTGCGGTTATTAATCCATAAGTTTTGTTTATAGCTGCGCATTTCGCCACTTAAACCAGCATGGTAAAAATCGGCAGCAATGCCATTTTGATTTAAAAATTTAGCAATGTCTTCCGTTTGTTTTCTGTTTCTAACATATACCAATCCGCTGCCATGGCTGTTTTTTATAATAGCCAATAACTTTTCAGTTTTATTTTCAGTTTGCCTTACTATGTATTGCAAATTTTTTCGTTCAAAACTTTTACTAAAAATTGTAGGACTTTTTAAAGCCAATTGGGTTTGAATATCTTCAATAACTTGTTTTGTAGCTGTAGCCGTAAGCGCAATGATATTTATGTTTGGTAAATGCTGGCGCAATTCAGCTATTTGTCGGTATTCAGGTCTAAAATCGTGCCCCCACTGACTGATACAATGTGCCTCATCTATGGCAATTAAATTAATGGGTAAGTAAGGTAATTTTTCAATAAATAAACTGGTATTTAAACGCTCAGGCGAAACGTATAAAAACTTCAAATCTTCATCAACACAAGCGTTGTTAAGTATTAAATTTATTTCTCTGTAATTTAAACCGCTGTATATGGCTTTGGCTTTAATGTTTCGTTTTTCCAAGTTTTCTACTTGGTCTTTCATTAAAGCTATTAAAGGTGAAATTACCAAACACAAACCCGGCTTAACCATGGCCGGAACCTGAAAACATAATGATTTACCACCACCAGTTGGCAAAAGCGCAAGCGTATCTTTTCCATCTAAAACCGATTGAATAATATCGGCTTGCAATGGTCTAAATTGATTATAGCCCCAATAATTTTTAAGTATTTGCTGAGGTGTAACTTGGCTTTGCTCCATTTTACAATAACAAAAATTACAATATTAAACCATCTTTCATGGTTAATTTTCTGTCGCAACGATTGGCTAACTCTTCGTTATGCGTTACAATAACTATGGTTTGATTGAATTTATCTCTTAAATCAAAAAACAAATCGTGGAGCGATTGAGCACTTGCCGAATCTAAATTTCCACTTGGTTCATCGGCCAATAAAACCGCTGGATTATTAATAATGGCTCGCGCCACAGCCACTCGTTGTTGCTCGCCTCCACTTAATTCGCTTGGTTTATGAGTCGTTCTATCTTTTATTCCTAAATAGTCAAATAATTCTAAAGCACGTTGTTTGGCTTGAGTTTCGTTGGTTTTAGCTATCCAAGCTGGTATCATTACATTTTCAAAAGCGGTAAACTCAGGCAGTAACTGATGAAATTGAAAAATAAAACCAATATTTTTATTCCTAAAATCCGACAGTTTACTATCATTCAAACTATTCACCGATTGCTCGTTTAATAGCAAAGTTCCTGTATCATCTTTATCTAAAGTACCTAAAATTTGTAATAAAGTAGTTTTACCAGCTCCGCTTGCGCCCACTATGGCTACAATTTCGCCTTTGCCAATGTTTAAGTTGATTCCTTTCAACACCTGCAATTGGTTATAACTCTTACAAATATTTTCCGCTTTTATCATGTGAGGCAAATTTATATTAAATTTCGGATTTTGAATGTTGAATTTTGGATGAAATGGAGAGATGGGATTTGAGAGATGGGAGATGAGAATTGGTAGAGGAGAAAAATAGACTAATATATAAATCTATTGGTTCATTTCCATTCCAAAATCTCTGATAAGCCATTTTACAAATTAATTTTAGCCACAGATTTTTAGGGAAGAAATTTTGTTTGTTGATTTTATTCTTGCCCAACTCTATTAGCGAGCAATTTTGTTTACAAATTAACAAAAAAATGTTGGATATATTCTTGGGAATTTCTAATATCATAATGCGCTAGTAAACTTGGTTCTGCTTGTATATTTTTATTTTCAATCGCCTGCAAAACATCGGCTACACTTACGGCTGCATAACTTTTACTTTCGTTTACCAAATCTAACAAACCAGCTTTGGCATAGGCTATAACTGGCGTTCCTACCAAAATACTTTCGTGAGCTACACGGTTCCAACCCTCGTTTATGCCAGTTAAAGCCAAAGTAAATTCACTCATAGCCATTTGAACTAAATAATCTTCAAATTGCTCAAAATAAACAACTTCGTAATCGTTGGTTTTTTTTGCAAAATCTTTAAAATTAGTACTAAAATAACAATAATATCCTTTTGCGGTAAGTTGCTTGGCCACTTCAAACACGTCAGGGTGGTTTTTAAAACTCCATTGCCCTAGGTGGATTTGTGTTTTTATTATGTCCTCAATTAGTTGGGGAGAATTAGTTTCACTTATATCTTTCGAACTAGTGAGAAAACTTAAATCTATTTTTGAGTTTGGAAAACTTTTAGCCAAATCTTTACATATTTTAAAGGATTGTTTAGCTCCTTCAAAAAAGTTTAGAACTGTATAGCTCCAATGAAAAACTTCAGCAGATTTATTTTCTATTGATGTTGATAAATACTCTTCCATATCAAATAAATCTTCTTCTATTCTCAAAATGCACTTATCAGTTTCGAAAAAAAATTCATCCATTATAGTTGAATTTTCAACTATAACAGGAAAAAGTTCAAAGATGATAGATAATTGCTCTTTTATTTTAAATGAATATTGATCTGTGTTAGCCGAATCTTTCAAATCAATAGTAATATTATGAAAATTTGCACTAAAATCCTGTAAATCAATTGAAAAATCTTGAATTACTTTCGTTAATTGACTCAAAGGATTTGTTATATTTTGCGTGGTGAAGCCACTATTTGACAATTCTCGTCCGATAACTGTCGGACTATGCTCGAATTGACTTTGGTTTTGAACAAACTTTTCATAATAGTTCCCATCAAAAAAATTAGGAAAAAGGTAAACAGAAACATTGTTATTGATTTTATTTTTAAAATAACTTACCCAAAAAGGCGCCACTGCTACAATGGAAACATTTTTAACAGGTAGATTTTTAAGTAAAAAAAACAGCAAATGGTAATACCATTTTAGCCAAATAGATTTGCCATCATCTTCATCAAAATTATGTAATACAATATAAACTTTACTCTTACTAAACAAATTGCGAAGCACAGCAAAAACAGCCACTCTAGCCACCACTATATTGTAATTTCCATTGGCTTTTAAACCTAATAAAAATAACTTTAGG
>JBGSBN010000221.1:0-5422 GCA_041730515.1 Methylacidiphilales bacterium
TGGCAATAGCAAGGAACGTTTTGCTGAATTAATTGAAATAATTATTGGTAAAGATTTAGAAATGGCTAACCGTGCGGCTTGGGTTATTCCAAGTATAGCCGATAAAAATATAGACCAATTAATTCAACCTCATTTAAAAACCATGATTGAATTATTAAACAAACCTGTTCACGATGCCATTAAACGCAATGTGGTGCGCATGTTACAGTTTACCACCATTCCTAAAAAACTGCAAGGAATTACGTTGGAATATTGTTTTCAATTATTAAACAACCCAAAAGAAGCAGTAGCCATAAGGGTTTTTGCCATGACAGTGCTTTATAATTTAACACTTCAAGAACCCGATTTAGCCCACGAGCTATACGACAGTATTGAAATGCACATACACGGTGCACTGCCTGGCTACAAAAGCCGTGGAGGAAAAATTTTGAATGCTTTGAGTAAAATGAAAAGTTAGTTTGTCTAGTAATTTACTATCCGCGTAATCTGTGGCTAAAACTAATTCCCAAACAAATCTCTATTTACTTTTTGCCAATCTACTTTTTGAGCCAATAAAGCTGCAATAGCAGTAATTACAGCTCCAACAAGAAATCCTCTAAAAAATTTAATCATTAATTTAAAAATTATTCTGGTTTATAAGTACATGATTTAATGTCTTTTTCGCGTTTAGCTTCTGCTTTTTTAGCAGGCCCACCAAATACCGATACATTAACATATCTACCCGGATACTTTTGCATATCTTTCAATAATGCATTCAGTGCTTTGGTAGTTTTATTTAAATTTTCGTATAGTTCTTTATCATTTACCATTTTACCCAAAGTTCCATCGCCTTTATTTAGTTTGGTGGTAATGGTATTTAAGTCTTTGGTAACTTGCGCTAGGTTGTTAATTATATTCGAATTGGCTAGTGAATCAGAAAGCTTACTAAAGTTTTTAATGGTATTATTTATTTCGCTGTTATTTTTTGCAATGGTAGATGAAATGGTTTGAACATTATTCATTGTTTTTGATAATGAATTACCATTTTCGTTCACAATTTTATTTAAACTTTCGGTGGTTAACCTCATGGCATGAAGCGCACCACTTAAATCCACCACGCTATTGGTTAAATTTTGTGTTCCTTTTTCGTTAAATACTTGGCGTAGTGAACTTAAAACTTTATCTAAAGTAACCAATACTTGCTCACTTTTGGTTTTTATGGGCGCTACCATATTGTTGATAGAGGTAAACAAGTCTTCTTCTCTAGCACCAAAAATGTAAGAACCATCTTTTAAAATATCTGCAGGCTTGTCGTCAAAATTGATACTGATTACATTACCATCTAATAATCCCGATTTGGTAACCAAAGCAGTAGAATTGGCTTTAATTTTTATTTTTCCTTGAACAAATATTTTCACTAAAATACTATCTGTTCTTAGCATATCAGGCATCGAAATTTCTTCAATTTGCCCTACTTTAAATCCATTAACATATACCGCAGTTGAAGGTACCAAACCTTCAACATTACTGTAAACCACATAATATGTATTATAAGTAGAAAAGAATTTTTTTCCTCTTAAAAAATTGTACCCGAAATACAATAATGTTATTGCTATGGCAACAAACAATCCTACTTTAGCTTCTTTAGTTATTTTCACTCGAAAATTTGAATAATAATTTAGGCAAAAGTATTCTTTTTTAGCCAAAATAAAGTAGCTTTTAATCAGCTATTTTTCCGTAAAATAAATTCTTATTTGTTAGTCAACCGAGTTCTTAGCTTGCACGTTTTCAATCGATTGTTTAAAATCAATAAGCGAGTAAGTAATATTATCGGTAATTTTATCAACACCCTCAGGACTCGTTAGCAAATTACGGTCGCTTTTATTCGATAAAAATCCTGTTTCAATTAATATACTTGGCATTTTGGTTTTCCATAACACCACAAAACCTGCTTGTTTAACACCACGACTAGTATTTACTTTATTTTTTACAAAATATTTTTCAATTCTTGAAGCCAAATCAATGCTTTTGTCTAAATAAGCATTTTGGTGCAATGAAAGGATAATGTGTGTTTCAGGCGAGTTGGGATCAAAACCTTCGTAACGTTCTTCGTAGTTTTTTTCCATTAAAATTACATCGTTCTCACGTTTAGAAACCTCCAAATTACTTTCGGCTTTATGTAAACCCATAGCAAAAGTTTCGGTACCACTTACTGCAGTATTTTTATTTGCATTGCAATGAATAGATATAAATAAATCAGCTTGATTTCTATTTGCAATGTTCGCTCTGTCCCAAAGTGTCACAAAATCATCCGACTTGCGAGTATAAATTACTTTTACATCAGAAAGTTCTTCACTTATTTTTCTGCCTAACGCTAAAGCAATTTTCAAAGTAACCTCTTTTTCTTTTGCACCACCATACTGACAGCCAGGATCATGACCGCCATGACCAGCATCAATCACTATAGTTCTTACCTGACGTTTATTCAATGCAGGCAATGTTGCACAAATAGATATCAACAACATAAAAATTGGCATGAAATTTTCAATCCTAGCGAATTTGCGAAGATTAATTAGTTTTGCATGTCTTAAAAATGAATTATCAATTTTCATATCATTTGCTTTTTAAAAGCCTTTCTATTTTTAAAAGAATTTATTTTTCTTTTATAGCAGTTATCGTTTGCTTTTTTGTAACCATTCAATTTACTGTTGCACAACAAATTAATACAAAAAAAATCAACTTGTCTGATAGTGTCGCAATTAAAATAAACAAAAATGATACAATTGGCAGATTATCAGATAGTTTAATTTTAACAACTAGCAACACAAACAACAAAAACAGCAATTTAAATAACGATAGCTTAAAAATAGATTCCTTTAGTTACTTACCAAGGAACAGTTCGGCTATAAAGAGTATAGTCAAATACACTGCCAAAGACTCAATTGCATTTGTTGATTCGGTGCGAATGCTTGATTTATATGGCGATGCCAAGGTTTTTTATGAAGATCTAAACAATAGGTCGGAGCATATAACAATAGACCTAAATAGGAATACTATTTCCAGTTTGGGAAAAATAGATAGTCTTGGGACATTAATTGGTGCGCCAGAATTCAAACAAGGTGCTAACGATTATAAAGCAGTAAAAATTACTTATAATTATGTAACAAAAAAGGGATATTTAAAGGAATTCAAGACCAAAGAAGGTGAAGGTTTTGTAAAAGGAGCCAATGTAAAACGTGATCCTGAAAACAATTTTTACATTGATGGTGCCTATTATACCACCTGTGATGCAGAACACCCCCACTTTTACATCGGCTCACGTAAAATAAAAGTTATTCCAGGAAAAAAATTAATTACTGGTCCTGCTAACTTTGTAATCGAAGGCATTCAAACACCTTTATTTCTTCCTTTTGGAATTTTCCCTCTAAAACGTGGTCAGCAATCAGGCGTAATAATACCACAGTACGGCATAGATGCCCAACGCGGACCTAATTTGCGAGGAGGTGGATACTATTTCGGTTTAGGCGAAAGATTTGATTTAACCCTTACTGGAGACATATTTACTAATTTCAGTTGGTTATTAAATGTTAAATCAAATTACCGAACTAGGTATAGATACAATGGTTTGGTGAACGTAATGTTTGGTAATAATAAATTTGGTAATCCAGATGATGCGAGTTACAACGAACAGAGCACTTACTCAATTGGTTGGAACCATGCGATGGATTTTAAAGCAAGGCCATTCACTACTTTTAGTGCAAGTGTAAATTTTGTGAGCAGTAATTTTTATTCTCAAAATGCTCAAAGAAGTGCAACTCAATTTAATTCTACATCTAATTCTAGTATTTCATTCTCTAGAGGATTTAAAAATGGTAAATACAATTTATCAACCACTGCACGTGTTGACCAAAATTTACAAACCAGAACTATTTCGGCCACTTTGCCGAATATAGCATTTACAGTAGCAGCATTTAATCCATTTAAACCTAAGAATAAAGTCACTGCCGAATATTGGTACGAGCAAATTAACATGAGTTATAGTACATCTTTTAATAACTCATTTACCACCACCGACACTACTTTATTTAGAAGCCGTGAATCAGGCGCTTGGACCAAATTTATTGATACTACTTTTAGATACGGAATAACACACAATTTACCAATCAATACATCGTTCAAATTATTTAAGTTTTATGTGTTAAGTGTAAATGCAAATTACAACGAAACTTGGGCACCAACTACTATTAGAAAAGAATTTATCAATAACGAAGTAAAAACACGATTGGTTAGTGAATTTGGACGTTGGTTTACATTTAGTACCGGAGCATCGTTAAGTACTAAATGGTACGGAATTCTAGCCTTCAAAAAAGGGAAGATTGCTGCCATTAGGCATGTAGCAGATCCTAATTTAGGTTTTAGTTATACACCAGATTTTAGTGAAAAAATGTGGGGCTTTTACCAAGAAGTAAAAATGGATAGCACCGGTAAAATGCAAAAATATTCCATTTTTGAAAGCAGTTATGGAGGCGCTCCAGGTCAAGGTAAATTGGGTAATATTACCTTTGGCTTAAACAATAATTTAGAATTAAAACTAAGGACAGGTAAAGATACCGCCATGAAAGAAACTAAAGTTAAACTATTAGAAAGTTTTAGCTTTAGTGGTGCTTACAATATTTTTGCTGATTCATTAAACCTTTCTACTATTTCAATAAATGGCAGAACTACATTATTTAAAACATTGGCAGTTAATGCATATGCTACACTTGATCCTTACCAAAATATTATTGTAAAACAGGGGGCTACTGAACGACTCCAACGTGTTAATCAATACTATTTTGAAAACAATGGAAACTTTGGAAAAATTACAAATGCTAACTTAAATTTTGGATACAGCTTATCACAAGCCACCTTCGAGGGTAAGAAAAAACGAAAGGAAGAACGTAAGAAGGAAAATGATAAATGGGGCTACAATAATTACGAATTACCATGGTCATTAAGTTTAAACTATGCCATTCAATACCAAGCCAATAGTTTTACCGATTTAAGCAAAACAGCTTATGTTCAAACTTTAGGCTTTAGTGGAAATGTTACCGTCACCAAGGGTTGGTCCTTTGGCTATTCTTCGGGTTACGATTTTGTGAACAAAAAAATAGCTAGTTTATTCATTGACTTAAAACGCGATTTGCATTGCTGGCAATTTACATTTAGCTGGAGTCCAATTGCGCCTGGTGGTTTTTCATTTTTTAACTTCCAAATCAATCCAAAATCTAGTGTATTACAAGAGTTAAAATTACCAAAACGCAAAGATTACTTCGATAACAGAAATTATTAATCAACAAAAAAGCCCAATCCGAAAAATCGAATTGGGCTTTTTTTATAAACTACAAATATTAGTGATTAGCCAAATAACTAGCTACACCTTCTGCAGTTGCATTCATTCCAT
>JBGSBN010000222.1:0-5372 GCA_041730515.1 Methylacidiphilales bacterium
AATTACGATTTAATCATAACCACTTAAGGAACTGCCAGAGTTGATATTGATATATTGAAAGATTTTAAGTTTAATTATATTATTTAAGATGAAAGTCAATCAATTAAAAATGCTGGTTCTCAATCATCGAGAGCAGTAAGACAACTAAAATCGAGTTACAAGCTAGTACTTACCGGAACACCAATTGAAAATGGAGTGCAGGAACTTTGGAGCCAATTATCGTTTGTAAATCCAGGTTTGTTAGGTAATTTAAGTTCATTTACCGATAGGTTTGTAAACCCAATTGAAAAAGGGAAAGATGAGTTTAAAATGCAGCAGCTAAAAGCCATTATTAAACCTTTTGTATTGCGTAGAACCAAAGACCAAGTAGCCAAAGATTTGCCTGAAAAAACAGAGCAAATTATTTATTGCCAAATGACTGATGAACAAGCTGAAGCTTACGAAACTACCAAGTCGTATTACAGAAATGAAATTTTAAAATCGGTTTCCGAAATTGGAGTGAGTCGTTCGCACTTCACGTTATTAAAGGGTTTAACTCGATTGCGCCAAATAGCTAATCATCCTTTTTTATCAGATAAAGCGTATAATTTTGGGAGTGGTAAATTTGATGAGGTAATAGCAAGAGCCATAACAGCCAAAGCCGAAGGACATAAAGTTTTGATGTTTTCGCAGTTTGTAAAACAGTTAGATATTTACAAAGATTATTTTATAAAAAACAATTTGCCTTACTCCTATTTAGATGGAAGCATGAGCAATCAAGAGCGCCAAAACGCTGTTACTAATTTTCAAAATAAAGAAGATTTACCTTTTTTCTTAATTTCGCTAAAAGCTGGTGGCTTAGGTTTAAACTTAACCAATGCCGATTATGTATTTTTAATTGACCCTTGGTGGAACCCCGCTATTGAGCGCCAAGCGGTAGATAGAAGCCATAGAATTGGGCAAACCAAATCGGTATTTATTTATAAATTTATTACTAAAGATACGGTAGAAGAAAAAATTATTGCTTTGCAAAACAAAAAACAATTGCTTGCTGATAATATTATTACCACCGAAGAAAGTTTTATTAAAACCATTGATGTAAACGAAATCATAGATTTATTGAATTAGTTTATTAGTTTATTAGTTTATTAGTTTATTTATACAAATAAATTTATAGCGAAGGATAAGTAAAAGAGCAGCGTCTAAATAAAGTTAGTGTATTTAAACGTGAGCCATATTTTATAAAATTTTATTTAAATTTTATAACTTTTACTTGATGCTATAATTACACATTTGTATTATCAAATAAAAATCAAATCGAACTATGATAAATTTATTAAAGCAAAAATTAGGTCAGTTAAGCCTTTTGGGTGTATTGATTTTAAGTAATAAGCTAGCAACTGCTCAAAGTTACAACACACTTTGGATACCCGATACCCTTTCAGGAACTACTTTTAACTTAAATATAAAAGATACTTTTGCTCAAATAGTAAATACGGGAAATCAAACCATTACTGGAGGTATTAATGGTAAATTTTGGGGTCCAACCATGTTTATAAACAAAGGCGATGTGGTTCGCATGAATGTGAAAAACAATTTAAACGATTCAACTACCGTTCATTGGCATGGCATGCATTTACCTGCCGTAATGGATGGAGGTCCGCATCAAATTTTGCCTCCTGGTACTTTATGGCAACCCTATTGGGAAGTAAAAAACGATGCCGGAACTTATTGGTATCATCCACATTTGCACGAAATGTCGGAAGAGCAAATGACCAAAGGTTTGGGTGGTTTTATGATTGTTAGAGATGATATAGAATCTAAATTAGCATTACCAAGAACTTATGGAGTTGATGATATACCATTAGTGCTTTCTGATAGAGATATCAGTACCACTAACCAATTTGTAGTTGTGCCTTATGGCGATAGCATGATGACAAATATGACCTTGAGAGCACAATATACAATGCCTGCGCAAGTGGTAAGATTTAGAATTTTAAATGGCGGAGTTGAACGTTCGTATAACCTTGGCTTTAGCGATGGCAGGTCTTTTCAAGTAATTGCTTCTGACGGTGGATTACTTGCCGCCCCGGTAACTGTAACTAAATACCTTTTGCATGTAGGGGAACGTATTGAAATTTTAGTAGATTGTTCAGGTGATTTAGGTAAATCAATTGATTTAAAAGCCTACAATTCTACATTAGCTCAAAATGTGGCAGGTGGAGATTTTTTTCCTAATGGTCCTTTTGCAAACTACTTAGCACGAAAAGATTTTAACGTTTTACATATTAATGTTGGCGCTAAAACTACAAATCCAATATTAACTATACCAACTTTTTTAAGAACTGTTACAACTATACCTGCTGCAAATGCAAACATAACTAGAGCTTTAACCATAAGCGATACAAACATAGTTGGAGTTAACGGTGTTGCATTTGTTATTAACCATAAACTATTTGATTACAATTACAATAATTATGATGTGCCATTGAATAATACAGAAATTTGGCAAATTACAAGTACATCAAACTTTGGACATCCATTTCACATTCATGATGTAGAGTTTAATATTTTATCAGTTAATGGAGTGGCTCCTGTTGCTGCCCAAGCAGGTTTTAAAGATGTGGTTTTTGTGCCTAGTAAATCAACGGTTAAATTCATAGCCAAGTTTGATGACTTTGCAGATCCCTTACACCCATTTATGTACCATTGCCATATAGCTTTGCATGAAGATGAAGGAATGATGGGGCAATTCATTGTAACAGATAAAACTAGTGGCATAAAATCAATTAATCAATCTGATTTTTCACTATATCCAAATCCAGCAAACGATAAACTTTATATTTCATTTAACGACCAAGATACGAAGGTTTATTATATTTCAATTTTAAATGTAGTTGGTAAAGCAGTATTAATGTTACCTAGACCTGAATTAGGCAATGGAATTGATATTTCGAGTTTAAACGCAGGAACTTATTTTGTGCAGTTAACTGATGATAAAACCAAAGCTGTAACAGTAAAGAAATTTATTAAGGAATAGTTTCATTTGGTCACTGAGCTTGTCGAAGTGTTTACCTCGTTTCGACAAGCTCATCGACCGGATTATCGATTAATCAAAAAAAAACAAAATAATGATAATAAAAATAGTTACTTATATATTGTTGCTAGCAACAATAAATGCGAATGCACAACGCACCACTATTTTAATAATTGCTGACGATTTGAGTGCAGATTATTTTGGTTTTTATCCAAACTATATAGACACTGTTGATGTTCCAAATTTAAGGAAATTGGTGAATAATGGAATTGTTTTTACAAACAACATGTCTAATCCAGTTTGCTCCTCTACCCGATCAGGCATACTTACAGGTAGGTACAGTTTTAGAACTGGAGTTGGAGGAATAGTAGGTGGAATTGGAGGTTCTAATCAATTAGATACGGCTGAAGTTACGATTCCTAAATTATTGAAAAAATTCAACCCATTAATTGCTAAAGCCAATATTGGAAAATGGCATTTACATCAACCAAATCCTGCAAGTAATTTATTGAATCCTTTAAAAACGGGCTACGATCATTTTGAAGGACCTTTTATTGGTCAACTGCCTAGCTTTACCAATTGGACAAAATATACCAATGGAGTTGCTAGTAATATTGCTACTTATGCTACAACTGAAAATGTAAACAATGCAATTACTTGGTTAAAAAATCAAAATAATAACTCTGTGTTTTTATGGTTAGCATTTAATGCGCCACATGAACCACTGCATTTACCGCCAGCTAATTTACATACCTTTAAAACCTTACCAGGTTCGGCAATTGATATTAAAAATAATCCTAAAAGTTATTTTAAGGCCATGATACAAACCATGGATACTGAAATTGGAAGATTATTTGACTCGTTAAAGGCAATGAATAGATTTGATAGCACTGATTTTATTTTTATTGGCGATAACGGAAATACACCTAGAACTGCTCAAATAGCCGATACATCAAAAGCTAAAGGCACTGTTTATGAATACGGAGTGCACACACCTTTAATAATAGCTGGGCCGAGTGTAGTTAATAAAAAACGTTATTGCAATGCATTAATAAATACTACTGATATTTTTGCTACAGTTTTAGAGCTGCAAGGATACAGCAATTGGCAAAGCCAAATTCCAACAAATAAACCAGTTGATAGTAAAAGTATTTTACCAATTATAAAAAACACTGCAACTGAAATTAGACCTTGGCAGTTCTGCGAAATTTTTAAATTAATTCATGATTCAGATGAGGCAAAGGCTATTAGAAATATGTATTACAAACTCATTCATTTTGACTATGGAAAAACAGAGTTTTACAACTTAAAAAAAGACCCATTGGAAACAAAAAGTTTGAATAACTATTGGTCAATGTCGGCAGATGAAAGCTATAATTACGATTATTTATGTGGCCAATATGTTCAATTAACAAACAGTGTGCGTCCTTGTATAGTTACTGGAATAAATGAAATAAGCAAAAATTTGACTATAAATATTTATCCAAATCCATTTACCAAACAGATAAAAATTAACAACTTAGCAACAAAAGAATGTGTTGCACTTTTTGATAGCTACGGAAAATGTGTTTACAATGGAACTGATATTGAAAATCAAGATTTTTCTAAATTGATAATTGGTATATATTTTTTAAAAACTGAAAAAACAACCATAAAATTAATTAAGGCAAACGAAGAATAAATTTAAATTACAAAAAATATGAAAAAACAAATTTTAACCATTACCATGTTGCTTGCGGTTGTTATACTTCAGGCCCAAACCAATCCAATCATTTTAAATTGGCTTCAAAACACTACTTTAACAGGCAGGCATTATGTAAAAGGGAACTCAACCCCAATAGTAGATGCTGCATTGGCTAATTGTCAGAGTGTAAAATACTCAGCTACCTCGGTTTATGTAGCTACCAATTGTATCCCAACTTATATTACTGGTCCTTTTCAAGATGGTAACCCATCGTTAGCTACTGCTCAAAATGGCATTTTTAAATTTCCTTTAAACCCAACACAAAATACAGGTACACCAACTGCCACCACTGGTGGAAATATTGGTTTGTTTATTAACGGAGTTGCTCTTTTTGACTATAGAGATGGCGTATCATGGAGCAATGCAAGTCAAGCACTTAAAGGAGGTCCTTCAGGCGGAATGGGCGATAATGTATGGAACCGTGATGCAATTGTGGCCGAACGTGTTGGTTTTGATTGTGCTAAAGCACATCCTGCCATGGGTAATTACCATCATCACCAAAACCCAAGTGCTTTTAGTTTAGACTTAAAAGTAATTTCAACAGTTTGTACATTATACGCTTCTGATGGTTTATATGCCATTGATAGCACCAAACATTCGCCACTAATTGGG
>JBGSBN010000223.1:0-5354 GCA_041730515.1 Methylacidiphilales bacterium
TAGGATTTAAAAATTATTGGTAAATACCAATAATTATATTTTTATGTTACCCCATTTTTGCATAAAAATTAATTCAAAACATGGCAACACAAAGAAAAATTCAAATTGCAGGTAAAGTATTCATAGGATTTTCTGCACTAAGCTTACTTTCGGTAAGTATCATGGCTTTTTTAAGTCCACAATCGGTAATGGATTTAGTACAAGTTAAACTTACTAATAACGATGCATATAGTTCAATAAGAGGTGTTTATGGTGGGGTAGGGTTGTGTTTAGTAATCCATTTAATATTCCTTTTGGTAAAAAATATAAAAATGGCATTAGGCGTTTTATGCATGCTTTGGGGTTTTTATGCAATTAGCCGAGCTATTACTATTTTAGCTGAAGGTCCGTTAGGTGGTTTTGGAACACAATGGATAATTACAGAAAGTGTTTTATTTATTATTGCATTTGTTTTATTTGTATTAACTGAACCAAAGCAATATGCAAAGTAAACAACTGTTTTTAGAAGATATGAATGGAAAGTTGGAAAAGCAGCTGCAGCTAGTAATTGGGCAGCTGCAAAATTTACCAGAACCTATTTTAAACAAGCCTTCCATAACTAGAGGATGGAGTATTGCTCAATGTATATCACACTTAAATAGTTACTATGATTATTATTTACCCAAAATACATCATGGTTTAAATTGTAACCAAATCATAAATAATAATATGGTAAAACATACTTTTATGGGTCGTTATTTCATTAATATGATTAACCATGAAAATGCAACTAAAAAGTATAAGGCTGCTAAAAAACATTTACCTTTAAATACCTTAAATGCTTACTCTGAGATAGCAAATTTTATTACAAACAGCGAGAACTTAATAAAATTAATAGCTCAGTTTCAGCGCAAAAATACCAATCAAATTAAGATGGAAGTATCGGTAATTCCATTTATAAAAATAAATTTAAACGATGCATTGGCCTTTATGATTGCCCATCAAGAACGACATTTAAAACAGGCTCTTAGGAATTTATAAATATCCTTCTGACGCCTTGCCACGCAATACCAAACGCGCAATCGTCTGACGGAAGTGTACTGAATGAAATGTATTATAAAACCATTTCATTTTTACTATAGACCATCCAAATACACTTTATTTAAATTCACATAACTTTATCAATTATGAATAATTATGTTCAATTTAATAATTAATGCTTTGGCTTATAATTTTTTATTTCAGCCAATGAAAAAAAATTTGGATATATAGAGCAATTAATAAAACAATTGCCAATGGAACACCAATCATCCATAACCCAACAACAAAATTAAACGGAAGTACGAGTAATCCAATTACAAAGGAACTTAACAATAAAATTAAAATAAATATTTCAAAATAAAAATCTCCAATATTAAAATTAGGCTTCCATTTATTTTGCTCTTTATTGCTTTTTGCGATTATTTTAGAGATTTTAAATGAAGTCTCCACTGACTTTTCTTTCAAACGTACTTTTACTTTTTTAGCATTTTGAGATGGTTTTTCAAGAAAAGGAATTGTTAAAGTTTCTTTTTTTTCAGAAATGGTATTTGCTGTTTTAATTGATGCATTTTCTTTTGTTATTTCAACAATAGAAGAGTCTACTTTAAATACTTCTGTAACTATTTTGTCCATATGCTTCGGTTTTACTAAAGCAGTAGTAGTTTTTTTATCTGGCCTTACTAAGTTTAGACTATGGTAACGCCCAATTCCACATGAATTAAGTAATAATAGCAAGCAAACAAAAACAATCGATTTAATAAGGTTGAAATTCATAACTTTAATATTTTATATAGTTTATAAATATCCGTTTGACACCTTGCCACGCAATACCAAACACACAATCGTCTGACGGAAGTGTACTGAATGAAATATATTGAAAACTTTTACTTTTCTCCGATAACCTCCAAATAAACCTTGCTTAAATCCACATAACTTTGGGCATTGCGAATATCCGTCTGACGCCTTGCCACGCAATACCAAACGCACAATCGTCTGACGGAAGTGAGGCAGATTTTTATAAATTTAATTAAAAAACCGCTAAATAAATTTTACTTAAGTTTACATAACTTTGGGCATTGCAAATATCCGTCTGACGCCTTGCCACGCAATACCAAACGCGCAATCGTCTGACGGAAGTGAGACAATTTTTATAAATTAAAAACTTTTACTTTTCTCCAAATACTTCTAAATACACCTTGCTTAAATCCACATAACTTTGGGCGTTGCGTTTTATCTTTTCTACTTGTTCGGGTGTAATTTGTTTAACCACTTTTGCAGGTGAACCCAATACCAATGAATATGGTGGAATTTGAGTGCCATCAGTTACCAAAGCATTTGCCCCAATAATGCTAAAATCGCCAATAACCGCATTGTTTAAAATGGTGGAATGCATGCCTATTAAAACATGGTTACCAATTGTTGCACCATGCACAATAGCTGAATGACCAATGATACAATCATGGCCAATATGAGTTGGGCAATTAGGATCTACGTGAACCACCGCATTGTCCTGAATATTACTTCTATCGCCAATAATTATTTCATCGCCATCGGCACGCAAAACGGCACCAAACCAAATGGAAACTTCATTTCCTAAATGGACATTTCCAATAACTGTAGCAGTTGGCGCTATAAATACTTCATTACCTTTAACAATGGGTTTAGTTAAAGTTAGTTTCATTTTTTCTTTATCCATTTGTTTTTAAAATGCCAAAGCAATATCTAAATATACAAAAATATCATCTGGTAATTCCTCACCACTTTTAGCAGCTCGTTTATGGCCGGTTCTTACCACTATTAAATTGCTATCAGGTACCGCAAAAATGTACTGCCCTCTTATGCCTCTGCAATAAAATATATCGTGGCCTTGGTGTTTCATAATCCACCATTGGTAGCCATATTTATCATTTGGCCTGCCATCAGTATCTTTTAAATTAGCCAATTGAATAGACTCATTGATATAAGCGGTATCTAATATTTGGACTCCATTCCAATTGCCTTTATTCATGTAAAGTTTTGCAAATCGAGCATAATCGCGGGCTGTGGCATACCAACAGCAGCTTACTTTTTCCATTCCATCTGCCTTGTCCAAACTCCAAAAAGCGGGATGTTCTGCCCCCATTTTTTGCCATAAATTTTCAGCAGCAAACTGCGAAACAGTTTTATTACCCAAAACTTTTTTCAAAATTATTCCAAGTAATTGTGTATCGCCTCCCTTATATTTCCAAGTAGTTCCTGGTGCTTCCTTAACTCCTGCTTTTAACGTTAATGCATTTACATCGTTTCCATAATAAGCTTCGCTTGGCCATGCCCACGGACTAGAGTACGTTTCGTCAAAATCAATTCCACTGCTCATTGTTAGTAAATGTTTGATGGTTATTTTAGCTTTATCGCCTTCTTTATAACTGTCAATATAATTACCAACGGGTTCATCCACACTTTTAATTAAACCTTGTTTAATAGCAATACCAATTAGCGCAGCGGTAAAACTTTTAGCCATGCTAAACGAGTTGGTTACACTTTTATCATTGTATTGTTCCCAATAATTTTCGTAAATAATCGAATCGTTTTTAATGATTAATAAGGAAGTTGTTTTAAATTGTTCTGCTTTTTTTATAAGTGTTTCATCAATTTTGGTTTTATTGTAATTGGTTGAAACGAACCAAGGATTTGACTTTCCGGCAGCTATTTGTCTGTATGGAAATAAAGTCAGTTCATCTATATCCGGACTCATTTTTCCACTAAAAATAGTCATTGCAAAAACCTTATTTAAAAATGTTTTGCCACTAATGAATATGACTATTTCGCCAACAACTAATAAACTTACTATAACAATAAAAACCCATTTAATAAATTTCATATTTTAAATAACTAATTTGATAACATGCCAAATATAAAATTATTTGGGAGAAAAGAAGGTTGTTTTATAAAATGCGCCCTTCAATTGAGTCTTCGGTTTGGGAAAATCAAAACCAAATACACATTATCAATTATTTACCTAAATACACAGTTTGGGTTGGGTAAGCAAATTGGCAATTATTGCGTTCAACAATTTCCATTATTTGAACATTTATATTTTCTTTAGTGCTTGCCATTACTTCATACAAATTTGATTTTACAAAATAAACAACCAAAATATTAAGAGAACTTGTATCAAAATCGGTAAAGTTTACAGTCATTTCGTTGCTTGTATCTTCATTGTTTTCAATCACTTTTTTTATTTCATCAATTATATTTAAAATATTTTTCGACTTACTATCATAAGTTAATTGCAACACAAATTTTACCCTTCTTTCATGGCTAAGGCTAATATTATCAAGTATTGAATCTACCATTTTTTTGTTAGGAACGGTTACTAAACTTTTATCCAAAGTCCTAACTCGAGTGGTTCTAAAACCAACTCTTTCCACTGTACCTTTTAAGTCCGAAATTTCAATTAAGTCGCCCACTTTAAAAGGCTTGTCAAGGTAAATAATAAAAGAGCCAAATAGGTTTGCTATGGTATCTTGTGCGGCCAAGGCAATGGCCAAACCTCCAATTCCTAAACTGGCTATTAAAGCAATTATATTTACCTCAAAGGCTAAACCTAGTATTACAAAAAAGGCTAAAATTACAATTACTACTTTCGAAAGTTCCTTAATAAATCTAATTAAATCAAGTTTTTCATTTTCAATATCACTTTCAGTTAATGCATAGGCAATAAAATCAATTACTTTTAATGCCAATTTGGTTATTACCGAAATAAGTGCAATTTCAAAAACTGCTTGTATTACCCATCTTACGCCAAACTTTTCAATGGTATCAAACTCCCAAGTTGCAGGAAAATTAAGTCTATTAAAGGCAGCAAAAATTAATAATAGCGAAAAAAGTTGTTCAAATGGTGAGCGAAAAAGGGCTAAAAACTTATCGTAATATAAATTATTTGCTATTCCCTTAAATATTCTAAATGTTTGTTTGCTAGCAATATTGGCAAATAGTCGTTTAAGCAAAAAACCAAAAAGTAAAATGGCTGCACAAACGATATATTCTCGCAGTGTATTTTCTAAAAATTTTATTTCTAAAGTTTCTTTCATCGAGGCAAATTTAGTAAAGTTTATTGGTTAATATTTGGCTAAACGTACCGAATTATTATAATCGAAAAAGTAAAATCCTCAGTTGTACTTTGCTAAATTGGTTTGTTATTTAAAAACAAACACTATTTATTTTATATTGCCACTTTTTAAAAATAAGTATGAAAAAATACGTTTTACTAACTTTAACTTTTATTTCAATTGGCTTGTTCCAAAGCCATAAAACAGACGAAGGAATGTTTCCTTTATCGGAACTTAAAAATA
>JBGSBN010000224.1:0-5275 GCA_041730515.1 Methylacidiphilales bacterium
TGTGGAACATAAAGAATATGCCAAATTAATTAACCACCACTATGTTTATGGCGATTGGGCTCTGCCATTTTACAAAAAAGCATTGCAATATGTGAAGGATGAAAAGCTAAAAGTTTTGATTCAAATCAACTTGGCTTTTATAAAAAATATTGATAAAGATCCATCGCATGACGAACAGATAAATACCTTGAAATCGTTATGTAAAAACAATACAGAATATGATCGTTTAGCTGAAGTAAATTCCAATTGCGATATCTATGACGACTACACCAACAAATATGTTAGAAAAGGAAATAGAATTGCCAAGCATCGTTTTTGGAATAATAATTATTACTATTAATAAAACCAATTCCATTAAAAGCAGATTCCAAATCTTTTATTAAATAATTTGTATTTCAAATCCAAATCAGGGGGCTAAAAGTCAATTATTGATGTTTTAGTAGTAATTATTCTAACCTTGCAATATTATCAATTTTAACTAATTCATCCTTTGAAGCAATCACATAAAAATTTGCAATTGCTTTTGTGTACAATGATTTTGAACCTTTACATTTGTCATAAAAATCCTTATTACAGAATATTTGTAAAATAATTTCATCATTAAACTTTTTACCAACGCTAGGAAAGACGTTTTGAACATGGCCAACTGTTTCAATTTTAAAAGAGTCATTAGGATATTCAAAAAATAAATCAACATAAACATCAGTTTCCTTTATTATTTCATTTTCTTTTGTTATTTTTAATTTAAAATCACCATCAAAATTCATCCATTCCTTTGAAATTTTATGGTTATTTACAATTGGTAAATTATTTTTGATAGTGTTATTATAAATTTCTCTAGCATTTTTAATATCAGGAATAAAATACTCCTTTATACTAATCTTATTTAATTTGTTCAAAAATTCCGACCATTTTTTCTTCTCAACAATGTACGAGAATTGATAGTTTTTTTCATAAATTCTAACTTTATCTTTGAACTCAACAGTATCAATCCAATAACTCAAGTAGTAATTGGTTTTATCGTAAAATGCTAGGGTAAAAAAGCTAGAAGGAGGGCAACAACAATAACTCGTTTTTTGGGCTTAATTTGTCATCTTCTCAAAATCATCTAATACTTTTTGTTCTGAAGTTTCATAAATAAATTCACTTGAAAATCGATAATGACGATTGAAACGAAAAGCAGCAGAACTTGTAGCATTTTGAAAAACAATAATTCTATTGTAATGATATTCAGGATTCGGTTTTACTTTTAATTTTTCTAATACTAATTTGGGAATTTCGTTGGTGCTACACTGAAAACCAAAAACTAATAGTAAAATTGATACTCCAAAATTTTTTTTTATTGTCATAAATTATTGCCTTGTGTTTGTTTGTTTTTATTTCAAAGATGTAGATGTTTTATCTAACAAAAATATTCATTTATGTTACAAATCCAATTTGCATTAGGTTGGTGAATACTCCATTCGAAAATGGTTTCAATGGAAAGGAGATGCCTTCTGCATGACAATAGTTGGACAATACAAACAACAACCATTCCCCATAAAAAAACCTCCAAGCTTTTACACTTGGAGGTTTTATTTAATTATAATATTGCCTAGGGCAACAAAAATTATACTATTCAGCAGGAGGAGTTTCGTCTTCTTCAGATTCTTCCTCTTCTTCGTCAGTATTTGGATTTATTTCCATATCATCAATTGCTCTGTCTATAATTGTATCAAGCAATGCAGAACCTTGTGCTGGAGGAATAATGGCAACAGGATTTCCATTTTCATCTAACACTTCAATTACAATTGGATTTCCGTTTTCATCTAATTCAACTACTTGTTCTACAATAATTGGGTTTCCATTTTCGTCTAACTCCTCTTCATCACCTGGTATATAATTAATTTTAGCTACCGATGCTATTTCATCTTTATCTCCTATATTAATTAAACGTACACCTTGAGTTACACGTCCTAACACCCGTAAATTTTTCATGCTCAAACGAATGGTAATACCGCTTTTGTTAATAATCATCACATCCATGGTATCGTCCACATCTTTAATAGCTACTAATTTACCTGTTTTATCGGTAACATTCATTGCCATTACTCCTTTTCCTCCACGGTTAGTAATACGGTAATCTTCTACTTCGCTGCGTTTGCCCATTCCGTTTTCTGAAACAACTAACACATTAGTTACTTTAGGATCTTCAATAGAAACCATTCCAACTACTTCATCACCATCGGCTAAACGAATAGCCCTAACTCCGGTAGCACTTCTTCCCATTGGGCGCACTGTACTTTCGTTGAAACGGATGGCTTTTCCTTCTCTACTTGCAATAATAATTTCACAAGTTCCGTTTGTTAACCTAGCCTCTACTAAATGATCGCCTTCGCGAACATTCATGGAGTTAATACCATTTGCCCTAGGACGACTATAAGCCTCTAAAGTTGTTTTCTTAATAGTACCTTGTTGGGTAACCATTATTACATTCATTTGATTGATGTATTCTGGATCGCTTAAGCTCTTCACATTTAAGAATGCTTTTACTTTATCGTCAACCGGAATGTTAATTAAGTTTTGAATGGCTCGTCCTTTTGTGGCTTTTTCGCCTTCTGGAATTTCGTAAACACGTAACCAGAAACAACGACCTTGCTCGGTAAACAACAATAAATAATTGTGGTTGGTAGCCATAAATATGTGCTCTACAAAATCTTCTTGTCTTTTGGCTACTCCCCTACTTCCACGTCCACCTCGGGCTTGAGTACGGTACTCACTTAACGAAGTACGTTTTACATAACCCAAATGCGAAATAGTAATAACCACTTCTTCATCAGGAATTAAATCTTCCATACTCATTTCATTACCTACCATTTCTATAACGCTTCGTCTTTCATCGCCATATTTATCGCGCATTTCAACTAACTCGTCTTTTATAATTTGGTAACGCATTGGCTCATTATTTAAAATTTCGTTTAAATGAGCAATAGTTTTCATTAACTCATCAAACTCAGCTTTAATTTTATCACGCTCAAGTCCTGTTAAACGTTGCAAACGCATATCTAAAATAGCTTTCGCTTGAATTTCAGAAAGTTTGAACGTATCAATTAACCCATTTTTAGCTTCTTCCGGTGTTTGTGAATCGCGAATTAATTTAATAACTTGGTCTAAATGGTCTAAAGCAATTAATAAACCTTCTAAAATATGTGCACGTTTTTCGGCTTCAGCTAATTCGTATTGTGTTCTACGAACAACCACATCATGTCTATGTGCTACAAAATGTGTAATTAAACCTTTTAGGTTTAACATTTCAGGTCTGCCTTTTACTAAACAAACATTGTTAACACTGAACGAAGTTTGTAATTGAGTAAATTTAAATAATTTATTTAAAACTACATTTGGAACTGCATCGCGTTTTAAGTCGTAAACAATGCGCATTCCATCTCTATCACTCTCATCGCGCACATCGCTAATGCCTTCAATTACCTTTTCGTTAACTAAATCAGCAGTTTGTTTAATTAAAGTCGATTTATTTACTTGATAAGGAATTTCGTTTACAACAATTTGATCTTTACCTGTTTTAGAAGTTTCGAATACAGCTTTAGCGCGCATTACAATTCTACCACGTCCAGTTTCAAAAGCATCTTTAACACCTTCGTAACCATAAATGATACCACCGGTAGGAAAATCTGGTGCTTTTATAAACTTCATTAACTCAGGAATGGTAATTTCCCTGTTATCAATATAGGCTATAATGCCATTAATTGCTTCGGTTAAATTGTGAGGAGCCATGTTTGTGGCCATTCCCACTGCAATTCCTGATGCTCCGTTTACTAATAAATTAGGAAATTTAGCAGGCAATACTGTTGGTTCTTGCAAACTATCATCAAAGTTTGGACGGAAATCAACGGTATCTTTTTCAATATCATTTAATAGCTCTTCAGCTATTTTCTTTAAACGTGCTTCAGTATAACGCATAGCAGCAGGTGGATCTCCATCTACCGAACCAAAGTTACCTTGTCCATCCACTAAAGTGTAACGCATGCTCCAATCTTGAGCCATACGCACCATGGTATCGTAAACTGATGAATCGCCATGTGGATGGTACTTACCTAAAACCTCTCCAACTATACGCGCTGATTTTTTATGTGGACGATTGGAAGCAAGTCCCAAATCTGTCATTCCATATAAAACCCTACGGTGAACTGGTTTTGAACCATCGCGTACATCGGGCAATGCACGACTTACAATAACCGACATCGAATAATCGATGTAAGCGGTTTTCATTTCATCTTCAATGTTGATGGGTATAATTCTATCTTCTGCCATTTTTGTTGATTTTAAATTACCTGTTTTTTAAGCATTTATTATTAAATGAATAATTAAAAATGCCAAAAACCAATAACATTGCAATATATTGTATTTATTGATGTTTACTGCCATAAAATACCCACATTTTTTAAAGTAAATGTGGATTGTTTTTTGTTACAAAACTTGAATTTAAATACTACACTTTTTAAACCTATTTAATAATTTTATCAATTATAAAAATTAGCTGTGATTCAATCTTATTAAATTATTTTTTATGTAAACAAACTATTCAATTACAAGTAATTAAAACCAAAAGCCCAATTAATTCAATAGGAAAGTTTACAAATAGTGTTTCAGAAAATTGGTGTATTTTTCGTTTAACTTATTAAACACTTCCTTTAGAATTGGGTCAGTTTTAATTTAACCTTTATAAAATGAGAAAAAATTTCTATCAATAATGTGAGTTTAAAATGGAATACATTCAAAAAATTACGAAATGCAAGCACAAAAAAAGAATTTAAAAGAGGTAAACTAATATTTACTTTTAAATCAACAAATAAATGAGACCATAAAACAGAAATATTTTTTGTAAAGCTTTAAAAAAATTTCCCTTGTTGCTGTCTATCAATATTTATTTATCTATTTAACATGAAATTAGCATTATTGAACAAATAATTATTTAATTGCTAGAAAATAATCAATTAACAAACATGACCGAAAAGCTACTAAAAGCCAAACATTGGCAAATTTTCTTATTAACATTTGGTATTCCAATTATTATGCAAATAGTATTATTTACAGTTATTTTTGAAGACTTAAGCAAAAATAGAATTGGACCTGCACCAATAAACTTACCTTTAATAATGCCACTTTTTATAATAGCATTGGTTATTAGTGCAGGTATTTTATATAGCTGGTTTTGGTCTGTATCTATTGGAATGCAATCAAAAATTCCTGAAGGCATCAGTATGAAAGTAAAAAA
>JBGSBN010000225.1:0-5273 GCA_041730515.1 Methylacidiphilales bacterium
ATTTGTCAGGCCATCCACTTGATCCATTTAAGATAGAAATAGACAAATTGTCTTCTCATCCATTAAGCGAGTTAAAAGATTTAAAACCGTTAAAAGGAATAGCCGAAATAAAAATTATTGGCGTGGTAGCATCCGTAAATCATAGAATTAGCAAAATGGGTAAACCATTTGGTAGCTTTATTTTTGAGGATTTAACAGGTACTTTCGAAATGCCTTTGTTTGGCGAAAACTATTTGAATTATAAGAAGTTTTTAGAACCCGGTTATTACCTATTTATTAAAGGAAGAGTTGATAATAGATGGGGCAAGGAAGATGATTTTGAATTCAAGATAAACTCAATAGAAATGCTACCTGAAATAAGGGAGAAGTATTTTAAAACAGTTAACTTAGAAATAGAACTAGATGAATTAAATGACAATTTAGTTTCAATTATTTATGAAAAAATTAAAAACAATTCGGGGTCAGCTTTGCTTAATTTTATAATAACCAATAGAAAAGAACAGTTAGCCATTAGTATGAGGTCGAGCAAATACAAAGTTTCGATTACCAACGAAATGCTTCAAACCTTTGATGAAATGGGGCTAACTTATAAATTAAACTAAAAAATAATAACAGCTTGATTTATAAAATGAACTGACAAATTGTTTGTATTTTATAAATTGGGTTTTAAATTGCACAATTAAAATATATCAATAAGAAAAAAATAAAATTATGGCAGTAGAAATAAATGACGCAAACTTTGAAGAATTAGTATTAAAATCTTCAGTTCCAGTATTAGTAGATTTTTGGGCAGAATGGTGTGGTCCTTGTCGCATGGTAGGTCCTGTGGTAGATGAATTACACAAAGAATACGAAGGAAAAGCATTAATTGGTAAAGTTAACGTTGACTTTAATCCAAAAATTGCTACCGATTATGGCATTATGAGTATTCCGGCTTTATTATTCTTTAAAGATGGAAAATTAGTAGACAAACAAGTAGGTGCAGTTCCAAAACATATTTTGGCTGGCAAATTAGATGCTCAACTTGCTTAACATTTAAAAAATATAAATTATTAAATCCCTTCAAAATTATTGAAGGGATTTTTTATTTTTACACACTTTGGAAAATAAGATAACAGAATATAATTTACTTCAAACCGGTAACCTTGAGTTGCTTGCAAAACAAGTAGTAGAAGGCTTTATAACAGGTTTGCATAAAAGTCCGTTTCATGGCTTTAGTGTAGAGTTTGCGGAGCATAGGCAATACAATAAAGGCGAAAGCATTAAACACATTGATTGGAAATTGTTTGGCAAAACTGAAAAGCTTTACACCAAACGTTATGAAGAAGAAACCAATTTAAGGTGTTATTTGGTTATTGATGATTCATCGTCCATGTATTTTCCAAATGAGGGTGTTTCAAAAATTCAGTTTGCTGCTTATGCTTCGGCTTGTATAACTTATATGCTTAAAAAGCAACGTGATGCAGTTGGGTTAAATGTAATTGATAAAGAGGTTTCGTTCCAATCTTCTGCTAAATCAGGTTCCGTTCATATTAAAATGATTTTTAATGAGTTGAATAAACTTGTTGAATCTAAAAATAAAAATGTTGAAAGCAATTTAGCTAAAGGGTTACATCATATTGCAGAAACTATTCATAAACGTTCGTTAGTAATCATTTTTACTGATATGTTTGGCAATGATAATTTGGAAAAAATATTTGAATCTATTCAACATTTAAAATACAATAAACATGAAGTGATTATTTTTCATGTGGCTGATAAAAAATTAGAGATGGATTTTGATTTTGTTAAACGTCCATATATTTTTATTGATAGCGAAACAAATGAACAACTAAAACTTCATTCAAATTTGGTGGCCGATGATTATAAAAAATTGATAACCGATTTTAAAGAAGAAATAAAACTTAAATGCGCCCAACTAAAAGTTGATTTTGTAGAAGCCTATATTGAAAACAACCTTGATCAAATTCTACTCAAATTTTTGCAAAAGAGAGAAAAAATGAAATAATACGACAAAAAGTTTTTTATTATATAAAAATGTCGTAATATTGTGCATGGGAAAAACGTATAAATCAACAAGAGTAAATAAAACTTACCCTAGCACAGAACCAATTTCTATGCTTGTTGAAGAAGCATTAGGAGGCAGTTATTCTACACAAAACTCAATGCAATCCATTTTAAATTTGGCATCTAATTTCCAAAATGAAATGGATTTAGTTACACTTACTAGAAATGGTATTTTAAAACAAGCCGTAAATAATATGGCCGCTAAATTTGGTATAACTCAAGAAAAAATTTGTGAGTTATTACATATGAGTGCCCGTAATTTTCAGCGTATAAAAGAAAATGCCCCTTTAGATATTTACACCTCTGAACAAACCATAGAAATGGCTCATGTTTACAGCAAAGCCCATAAAATATTCATTGATGAAGAGGCCGTTAAGCAATGGTTTCAAACACCAAATTATGCATTGGGAAATCAAAAACCTTTAGATTTATTGGATACTAGTTTTGGCGTAAAAATGGTTTCAGATGTATTGGGTAGAATAGAACATGGTGTTTTTTCGTAATGCAATTATTTAGATTTGGAATTGAAACTTATATTAATGATATAAGTGGATATGGAGCAAAATTATATGGGGGTAGGTGGAATAATGTGGGTAATGCAATGCTTTACACTGCTTGTTCTCCATCATTATGTATGCTTGAATTTGTGTGCAATGCAAGTGGAATAGCTAAAACAGTTCAAACCTGTTTATTGACTTTAAAACTTGATAGTAAAGTAAAACTTGAACAGTTAACCATAAACGAATTGCCGGAAAATTGGCAAGATGTTCCTGCTCCAGAAATTTTGAAAAGAATAGGAGATAATTGGCTTAAAGGCAACACTTCAGTTGGTATTATGGTTCCTTCGGCAGTAATGCCAGTTGAGTTTAACGTGTTAATTAATCCGTTGCACAAAGATTTTTCAAAACTAACTATTGAAAATATAGTTAAAATGGAAATTGATAAACGAATAATCAAATAAAATATGATTGCTTTTTCAAATTGTAAAATAAATTTAGGACTTCATATTATTAATAAGCGCGAAGATGGTTTTCATAATTTAGAAACTGTTTTTTATCCAATTCCTTTGGCCGATTCATTAGAGTTAATTGAAAATGATTGTAATTTATTTAACTCAGTTTCATTTAAATCTTTTGGTTTAAGTATTGATGGAAGTTTAGAAAATAATTTAATTGTAAAGGCGTATCGTTTATTAGCTAATGATTTTGACTTAAAAGCAGCTGATTTTTATTTATTAAAAAATATACCAATGGGGGCTGGTTTGGGAGGAGGCAGTAGCAATGCTGCTTTTGCTTTAAAATTATTGAATAATAGTTTAATGCTAAATTTATCTAACAAGCAGCTTGAAAATTATGCTGCTATTTTAGGTAGCGATTGTGCTTTTTTTATTGAAAATAAACCAAGTTATGCCACTGGAAGAGGCGAGGTTTTAGAGCCAATAAATATTAATTTAAATGGTTATTTCTTTGTTTTAGTTAAGCCTTATATTCATGTAAGTACGGCTGAGGCTTTTGCCAATGTTTATAAGCGAGGCGAAGGCTCAATTCCTTTAAATGAATTAATTAAAAATCCTATTGAAAAATGGAATGACTTAATTGAAAACGATTTTGAAAAATCAGTTTTTAAGCATCATCCAAGTATTAGATTAATAAAAGAAAAGCTTTACGAAAATGGTGCTATTTATGCTAGTATGAGCGGAAGTGGCGCTAGTGTATTTGGATTATTTAAAACCGAAATAGATTTAAAAAGCCAATATGAAAACGACTTTTATTTTAGCTGTAAACTTTAACTAATATTATCGCTTTCAATTACCCCATCTCTTAGTCTTACAATACGTTTAGCTCTTTTGGCTATATCTTCTTCGTGTGTTACAATAATTACCGTATTTCCCTTTTGGTGTATTTCCTCCAACAAGTCCATAATTTCGTGACTAGTTTTGGTATCTAAATTTCCTGTTGGTTCATCGGCTAAAATTATAGCTGGTGAATTTACTAAAGCCCTTGCAATGGCTACTCTTTGGCGTTGTCCACCACTTAATTCGTTAGGTTTATGTTCCACTCGGTCTCCTAGCCCAACACTTTCTAAGGCTTGTTTTGCTTTAGCCAATCTTTCTGTTTTTCCAATCCCAGCATATACCAATGGTAAAGCTACATTTTCTAAAGAACTGTTGCGAGCCAATAAGTTAAAAGTTTGGAAAATAAATCCAATTTCCTTATTCCTTATTTCTGCTAACTCATTGTCTGTCATGTGGCTTACATCAGTGCCATTCAGTTTATAACTTCCTCGGCTTGGTGTATCTAAACAGCCCAAAATATTCATTAAGGTTGATTTCCCTGACCCTGAAGGTCCCATTAAAGCCACATATTCACCTCTGGCTATTTTTAAATCTACACTTACCAAAGCATTAACTACTACTTCACCAATTTTATAGGTTTTTCCTATTCCATTTATATCAATTACTAAATTAGCCATGCTTTTTTATTTTGGTTTTATGCAATAAAATAAATTAATACTTAAAGTTATTCCTTTTTATGATAGAAGGGAAAACAAGGTGTTATTTATCTAAAAACTTAGGAACTCTAAAGTAATCCGAATCTTTATCAGGCGCGTTTAATAACGCTTCTTGATGAGTAATTTCATGCTTAGGCTCATCGTTACGCAATATGTTTTCGTGGCTATTCATAAATATCAATGGTTCTATATTATCTGTATTTACCTCGTTCATTTTTTCGAAAAACGATATAATTTGGGTCATATCTTTTTGCAAAGCTACTTTTTCTGTTTCGGTAAAATCGAGTTTAGCCAAATCAGCTAATTTATCAATGATTTCGTTATTAATTTCCATAATTGTATTCGGCTAATTTATTGTTTATTGTGTTATAAACTTGGTTTTTTAATTCATCAACATTTTCCAAAGTCATGCCTTTGGTTGAAATTGGTTTGTGAATTATTTGGTATCCGTGTCCTGGTTTTCCTTCAAAAACTCCTTGATCTGGCAAAATATTATTATTTCCAACAATGGTAACAGGCAATATATCTATTTGTTTTTCAATGGCTAATCTAAAAGGGCCATCTTTAAATTTTATTAGTTTAGGTACTTGGTTAGATATGGTTCCTTCTGGAAAAATAACCAAACTCCTGCCACTTTCAAAAAACTTGGTGGCTTTAATATAAGCTTCAGCAGCTTTTCGAGGATTTTTTCTATC
>JBGSBN010000226.1:0-5253 GCA_041730515.1 Methylacidiphilales bacterium
CCATAAATAGCACTTTGCGCAAAACTGGTTAAATCTACTTGGTGGTTTTGATTATCGCTTGGAATAGAATAAGCAATGTTAGTTTCAAATTCAGTATTGAACATGTTTTGAGTTACAGTTGGTTTCGGAGTTGCCTTATCTGCTAGTACTCTGACACCATCAATATAGTATGAACTACCTTCGGGACGAGAACCTCGTGATCTAATTTCAGTTACTGAAACTTCTTTTCTTTCTATATTAAACGCTAACCAATTGGTTTGTAATTCAGGTTTTACGCCTCCTTCAGCAGGATTCGCTGTGGTTAGTTTTAATTTTACATTGTTCCAATCCTCGCCTGTACTTTGGTAAATATTGGCCTTTAAAAAGAATTGAACATCGCTTTTATTGTCTTTTACACGAATGTCGTAATAGGGCGACCAACTAACATTTCCAACCAAATAAGTTAATTCCACTTGTGCATTTTGAAAATTATTTTCGGCTTTAACCGTTAAAATCACTTCATTGTTTAATGTTAATTTACCATTGTTGTAAGCAGCTAATTGCAATTCAATACTTGTTTTTGCTTTATTATATTTATCTTCTAAACGAGTTAACCTGAACCAATTTACTTTAAAATCGTCCAATTTCTTTTTGTATAATTCCATTAAATCGTCTAATTCATCAGCTTTAACCCCAGCTTGATTACTGCCTACATTTTTATTAGCAAGCATCAAATCTTTTTGGTAAACAATGGTTTCCTTATCAGCTTTAAAATCGGCCAACTCAGCATTTATTTTAACCAACGAATCTTCTAATAATAAAATATCAGCAGGCTTTTCGTCTTTGTTCAAATAATCGTTTCTATTGCTTACCGACAGTATGGTTAAATTGGCATCAGTTTTAGCTTCTAAGCTATTCATATTAATATATGGCGATAGCTGAGCAAAAACAATATTAAACACACCTGCCTCGCCCGAAACTTTAGCCACACGAGTTACCTGCGCCTGACTAGTAAAAATAGTAACAGCACTTACCGTGCTATTTACTTTTTTTTCAGTTTGTTTTTTATTGGTATAAATAAAATCATCAACCACCATTCCATTTTGAGCTGATAAATTGAATGAAATAGCTACTGCTAAAATGAGTATTATTAATTTAAATTTTTTCATATTTTTATCTAATTTGTCAATTAAATGAAATGCAAATTTCTTGCCTTCGGCAAGGCTTAGTTTTTTTGTTAAAGTCAATTTTTTATCATCAACAGTTTGCAACACATTTTCTTTTTTTGAATTTTTCATGGTTTACTAAAAAAAGTTTTAAAACTGAACAATGGTATTACACTAAAAAAGTCATGCTGTAAGCATCTTCTTTGCTATAAATGATTACTCTCCATTAGCTAACTTAGTTTCCAAATTAAGGAGATGCGCTGCATGACTGCTGATTATTCCAAAATATATTGATATTTACAATTTATCATTGCGACCACGCCCAACTTCATTCGTTTCGTCCGATAGCTATCTAACAAGCATAACGACCGTTAAAATTGAGCACTTCGAAATACATATACTTAATAAATAAGGTTATATCAAAAATCATACCTCCTAAATCCCAAATCTAAAGCGGAATATTACCGTGTTTTTTTCTAGGTAAATTCACCACTTTATTTTCTAACATCTTAAACGCTTTAATCAGTTTTTTTCGTGTTTCCTCTGGAAAAATAACTTCATCTACAAATCCACGTTCCGCAGCGCGGTATGGATTAGCAAATAAATCGGCATACTCTTTTTCTTTTGCAGCCAATGCAGCCACTTGGTCTTCGGCCTTATCAATGTCTTTTTTGAAAATAATTTCAGCAGCACCTTTAGCTCCCATCACCGCAATTTCGGCAGTAGGCCAAGCAAAGTTCATATCAGCACCAATGTGTTTTGAGTTCATCACATCATACGCTCCACCATAAGCTTTACGCGTAATTACAGTAATACGTGGCACTGTTGCCTCGCAAAATGCATATAAAAGTTTAGCTCCATTGGTAATAATAGCATTCCACTCTTGGTCGGTTCCTGGTAAAAATCCTGGTACATCTTCAAATACCAATAAAGGAATATTGAAACTATCGCAAAAACGCACAAAACGAGCTGCTTTTTGCGATGAATGAATATCTAACACTCCTGCTAAATATGCAGGTTGATTAGCAACTATACCAATGCTTCTACCAGCTAATCTTGCAAAACCAACAACAATATTTTCCGCATAATTTTTATGCACTTCATAAAAACTTTCTTCATCAATTACTTCGCCAATTACCTCACGTATATCGTAAGGTTGATTGGCATTTTCAGGAATAATATCAGCTAGCTTTGGTCTGATTTCATCAGTTGCTTCGTATGAAAAGTTAGGTGTTTTTTCTTCGCAATTTTCGGGAATATAACTAATCAATTTTTTCAATTGATTGATACAATCAATTTCGTTAGCAGCTGTAAAATGAGCTACTCCACTTTTTGTTGAATGAACAGAAGCACCACCTAAATCTTCGCTCGAAACTTCCTCGTGAGTTACTGTTTTTACCACATTTGGACCAGTTACAAACATATAGCTTGTATTCTCCACCATCATAATAAAATCGGTAATGGCAGGACTGTAAACAGCACCACCAGCGCATGGCCCCATGATGGCTGAAATTTGTGGAATAACTCCACTTGCCATGGTATTTTTATAAAAAATATCGGCATAGCCGCCTAAAGAAACAACCCCTTCTTGAATACGGGCTCCACCACTATCATTTAAGCCAATTAAAGGTGCACCATTTTTCATGGCTAAGTCCATTAATTTACAAATTTTTTCAGCGTGTGTTTCCGATAACGAACCACCAAATACGGTAAAATCTTGAGAGAAAGCATACACCATTCTACCGTTTATAGTTCCGTAACCGGTAATTACCCCATCGCCTAAAAACTGTTGATTTTCCATTCCAAAATCTTTAGAACGATGCATTACAAAAGCACCAATTTCTTCAAAACTTCCTTCATCAAATAAAAAATGAAGGCGTTCTCTGGCAGTTAATTTTCCTTTTTTATGTTGCGATGCAATTCTATCCACTCCACCACCTAATTGGGCTTGGTCGCGTAACTCTTGTAATTGTGTGCGTTTGTTCATGTATTTTAAATGAAAGTTTGCAAATTAACAATTTACCATTAATTGCTTTTGTGATTTTAGTTATTACAAAAAAATATTTGAGTAGCAAAAATGTTTAATTATTCGCATTATTGTAAATAGCATTCAAAAAATGGATAAGTTAGGTATAAGTACAGTTTTGCAAATAAGAAACATGGTAAGTTCTAGGTGTATTTCTTTGGTGCAAAATGTGCTTGAGAACACGCCTAATATTCAAATTGAAAAAGTTTATTTAGGTGCAGCACAAATTAATAAAACTAGCGGAAACGTTGATTTTATTGACTTACAAAAAAGATTGCAAGCGCATGGTTTTGATTTAATATACGATAAGGAAATGGCATTGCTTGAAGCAATTAAAGTGGCTGTTTTGGAAATGATTTATTATGGAAATAACCTAAATACCATTATTAGAAATTCAGATTATTTGAGTGATAAACTAGGACAGCCCTACTCCTATTTAAGTAAATTATTTAGTGAAAAAACCAATACAACGCTTGAGAAATACATTATATTGGTAAAAATAGAAAGGGTAAAGGAGTTACTTAGTTATAATGAAATGACCTTAAGTGAAATATCGTATCAAATGGGTTACAGCAGTGTTCAATACTTAAGTAACCAATTTAAACTTATTACCACTTATTCGGTTAGTGAATACAAGGCACTTCAAATAAAACCAAGAACTCCTTTAGATCAATTAATTTAATCTTTTTTATTCGGTATAAGCGCCCATAGCACTGAATTTTTCAATTCTACTCGAAATTAATTCATCAGATTTTTTAGCACATAATTCCACCAACATTTTATCAATTTCTTGTTTCATTATCTCATAAGTTTCAGTTGGATTTTCGTGAGCTCCACCAAGTGGCTCTTGAATAATACCATCAATTAACTTATTTTTTAACATATCGTTTGCAGTTAATTTAAGTGCAGCTGCAGCTTTTTCTTTATGCTCCCAACTACGCCATAAAATTGACGAACAACTTTCAGGAGAAATAACTGAATACCAAGTATTTTCCATCATAATTACTTTATCACCAACACCTATTCCTAATGCACCACCACTAGCACCTTCGCCAATAATTATACAAATAACAGGCACTTTAAGGACACTCATTTCCAATAAATTTTTGGCAATAGCTTCACCTTGTCCTCTTTCTTCGGCTTCTAATCCAGGCGATGCACCGGGAGTATCAATAAAAGTAATGATTGGTTTATTTAGCTTTTCGGCTAACTTCATTAATCGCAATGCTTTTCTGTAACCTTCCGGATTTGGCATACCAAAGTTTCGGTACTGACGTTGTTTGGTATTTCGTCCTTTTTGATGACCAATAACCATAACTGTTTTCCCGTTAATAGAAGCAAAACCACCAACCATGGCTTTGTCATCTTTCACATTTCTATCACCATGCATTTCTACAAAGTTTTCGAAACAATTTTCAACGTAATCTAAGGTATAAGGTCTATCAGGATGTCTGCTAATTTGAACGCGTTGCCATCCATTTAAATTTTTATATAGCTCTGTTTTAGTTGAAATTATTTTTTCTTCCAACTCTTTAATTGAAGCGTTAACATCAATTTTTCCCTTTTCAGATACCTCTCTAACCTTTTTCAATTGGTCTTCTAAATCCTGTATAGGTTTTTCAAAATCAAAATGTGCCATGCTGCAATAATAATAAGGTGAAACTAAGTTTTAATGAAATAATTTTATTGAGCTGTTTATCAGTACTTATTTTATAATATGGTACTTTTTGTGAATTAGCACTTGACAAATTAATTAAACAGCCTATATTTGCACCACTTTAAAACGAAGCAATGTTTTAAAAGTTCTTTAAAAAACGGTGTGGTAGTTCAGTTGGTTAGAATACCTGCCTGTCACGCAGGGGGTCGCGGGTTCGAGTCCCGTCCGCACCGCATTAGAAATGGTTTCGTAGCTCAATTGAATAGAGCATCTCACTACGGATGAGAAGGTTCAAGGTTTGAATCCTTGTGAGACCACAAAAACTAGAAAAAATTAAAGCCTTGAGTAATCAAGGCTTTTTTTGTTTTGGGGAGATTCGAATAACTTATTTCAAACTCCTTGAAAACTTATAAAATCAATTATTT
>JBGSBN010000227.1:0-5209 GCA_041730515.1 Methylacidiphilales bacterium
AATGGGTCACAACCTTTATTTTTGTTTTTATAAAAATTATCTTCAATATTATTTATATCGTTTATTTGTTCTAAAATCATTTTCGTAATAGTTTTGCTTTTATAATTATAAAACCATCATTTGGATTAAGTGAAATATTTATTATATGACCTATTGAACTCCAATTATTATAATTTGGTAATTTAATATTGTAATAAAGTTTATTTGTGCCGCCTTCATAAATTCCTAATAAATCCAACACCTCACAACAGTAACGAACTTTAAATGTTACTTCTTGGTTTGTAAATCCATTCAATAAAGTATTATCTGTTTTCTCATGATATTGGTACAAACTATCTTTAAAATTTGCATCAAACATTAAATCAAAGTTTCTTGTATATCCAATGCCATATTCGTCATTATAAGACGTATTATCAGTATTGTAATATGGTTCAATTTGAGGGGCTGTAATGACTGCCTTTGCTACATTCATACTTTGCCCATCCCACATAATTAAACGCTGTGTATCTATTTCGCCGCTGCCAATATGCCTAATACTACCCTCATACTCTTCACATCCTATTTTATTTCTTAAACTATCAATTTTTGCAATAAAAAACGCAATCCATAAACCAATAAATATACCCAACGGAGCTAAAACAATAGTAGGCAAATAATACAACCCCAAAATGGCAAATAAAACCAATATACCAATGCCAAATATTTCTGCTTGGTCTAAAGATTTTTTTATATAACTCCCCCCTTTCGTACCATCACATACAAAACCAGTTGCTGCAAATTGTGTGGCTTTTGTTTTAGTTCCCTCAAAAACCGTATTAGGTATATTTTTGGTATAACTAACTCTATCATTGTATCTATTCAGTACCTCATTACTTGCACTATCTTTTGGATCATTAACATAAGTATAATTACCTGTACCCGGGTACTTTTCGCCAGTAGCTTCATAGCATATATCGAAAGGTTTTGTTATGTAAGTATTAAAATCAACTAATAAAGGTGCATTGTTAAGTACATCAATAAATTCAATATATAATTCTCCGTTTTCAATCCACCAAAGACTATTTGACCATAAGCATAATTCATCTAATAATTCATCTAATGGCTTTACAATTCTATTGCCCCAAATAAATTGTGTACTCGGGCTTAACATATTGTCATCATTACTTTTATGGTAATCCCCTGCAATAGGGTAGTAATAACATACATTGTGCAACTCCCTACCGTTATCAAAAATAGTTTTCATACTAATGCCACATTTTTGAGTAGCATTTTTAAGTATATCGTAAACTAAAGGGGCTGAGTAAAAGTTATCCAATCCTAATATTTCCCTTACTGTTTCATCACTATCTTGTATGATATTTAAACCTGTAAGTATTTGTCCTACTCCGGGGATTGATGTTACTATTGCATTAACTGCAATACGTGGTGAAATTGCAAATTGGTTGCCATTTTGTATTGCTACATTAAAAGTCGGGAAGTTTTTTTGCCCATCTTTAAACCAACCCTGCCAATTATCATAAATAGATGTTTGTAACAAACAATGATATGGAGCGTTAATTTCACGTAATGGTAATTCCAACCTACAACCATCCCCAACACAATATTTTAAATTATCCCCTTTCATTTCATAGTGCGGAAATTCAATACCGCAAACGGTATCAGTTATTTTAACCTCAATTGTATTAAGATAACTGCAACTATCATAGTTAATCCAACTTTCAATGTAAGTTTTTGCACCGCCTTTTATTACAATATTTGTAGTAGTTCCCTTTTCCTTTGAATTACTAGCAGCGTTTTCGCTAAAGTTGAAATCTAAAACTGGTTTATAATCCACATCGTTAGTTATATCAATCCAATTGTTATTAGTAATTGTTCCTAATATGTAGTTAGGAATACCGCCAATACAAGTTACCAATACATCTTGGGCAGCATCGTTTTTCAACTGCTTTTTTCGGACTTCATATTTAAAACGGTTAGGCATTATTTTTTAAGTGTTGTTTTTTTTGATGTTCTACTTGTAACTTAATTATACTATCTGGGTTAACACTTGCATTAACAAAAGTATTTGTTTGGTTTCCCAAAAATGCCTTTAACAAATTTTCCATGTTACCCAACCTTTTGTTAGTTTCTGCATTGTTAAATTGATAAATTTGGTTTACATTCATGGCATGTGCTAAATCCACAAAGTTTACACGTGGCGGAGGCTTAACCAATCCTAATCCAATACCAACCAATCGTGGTAAGTCATTATTTTTTACACCGTGTAATTTTTCATTGATGTAGCTTGGTACAACCCTTTCGTTTTCATGCAACATTACTGGTATGGTATCTTTTCCTTTAGGGTTATTCCCGAGTTTTATACTTTCCGTTCCGTCATATAAACGTGGTCGGTTTGCACTCAAACTACTTATTAATCCTGCTGCACTTCCCAACGCTGCAATTATGGAAGCCACTCCTGCAATTACATTAAATGTACCGCCCTTTGCAATTTGAGCTGCTGCACCTGCTACGGCTACTAATATTTGTGAGGCCTGTAAAGCACTATCTATTGCTAATTGTTTACGTGCATTTTCTTCACGTTTAACTTCCAATTCCTTTAACCTATCCTCTTCTAATTGCAAATACTCGGCATTTCCCCTTTCTGCTAATTTTTGAGCCGCTGTTACCCTTTTTTCTTGTAAAGCAATACTTTGGTTTATATTATCAGCTTCGGCTTTATTTATGGCACTAAACGCCCCTAATGCTGCATTTATTAAATTGCCGTAAGATTGTGCAACTTCATTAATCCTTTCGCCTAATGCATTACGCTTACCCTGCTTTTCACTTATTGGCAATTCACTTAACTGCTCCCGAACCTTTGCCAACTTTTCTTCGTTCTCAAAACGCTTTTTTTGCGCTGCATCACCTCCAACACCTTCCAATATTTTTAACTCATTTTCTAAATATTGCTTATCCAATAATAACCTTTCACGAATGGCATCCTTTGCAGCTTCATTAACACCTTTTTCGTATGCTTCCCTTGTAATTTTACCCTCTGCAAATTGCTTATTTAGCCTTTCTTTTCTTTGCGCTTCACCGATATTAACCCCTTTTTGTCCCGCATCTTGAACGTCTGCCCTAGTATTTAATGCTGCAAAAAAAGCCTTTTCAGTTGCTATTGCTAATTTATCCAAATCCTGTAATTTGCCTACTTCTAATAATTTAGAATAGGCATCATTTACATTATTGATTGCAGTTGCCAACTCTTCACCGCTTAATTTAACACCATTCTTACCGTCCTGTAATTCCTTTATAGCATTATCCCTTGCACCAATTAAAGCCTTTTCACGTTCAATTGTTCCTAGTTCAATGGTTGCCTTTTCTTTGTCAAATTCATCTTTTAATAAATCAATTTTTTGCTTTTGTGCATCTAATTGTAAATCTAATAATTTGGCATTTAACTCATTTTCTAAAGATATTTTATTAGCATTAAATGTTTCAACTTCTTTTATTAATTCTAAATTACCAGCGGTTTTAGAAGTTTGTATTAAATCTTTAGCTTGTATTTTTGTTAACTTCCCATCCTTTAAAGCTGCATTAATGGCATTAATTTCACCCTGTATTTTTGCTTTTGTTGAGGCCGTCAATTGTGTAGTATCAACAAAATTACCATCGGTTTTTTGAATATTTGCAATACGCTCATTTAATTTTTGTAACTCCTCCTTGTAGATATTTTCAATTACTTTGGTTTCTTTTTTGGCATTATTAGCAACCTTTGAAGCATTACTTTTTGTAGAAGTTGTTGTTTCTGTATTTGGGGCGTCGGTATTATTTAAAATATTTTTTATATAAAAATCTTGTTCATTTTTAATATCTTGTAAAGCATTTAAATTAGCTTCTTTAATCGGTTCATAACGCTTTGCTGCATTAAGTTTTTGTTCCTCAGCTGTTATTAATTTTTCAGTTCCATTTTCTCCACGTCTATCAAATGTAGTATTTGTAAAATCCTTTGCATTTTCAAACTCATTTAAAAATCTATTTTCATCTGCTAATCTTTTCCTTTCTAAATTTAATGCTTTTTCAGCCAATATTTCTACTTGCTTACTTGCAGCACTTGCTGTGGCTTTTCTTATAATTGCTTTACTTGCTTTGTCGTATGCATCCCCAATATTACCAGCTAAAATTGCCTCCTTGCTAAGATTTCCAAAGTATGCTGGGTATTGTTTTTGTAATTCATTAACTGCCGCAATCCTTGCTTTGTAGCTTAAATTTGTATCCGTTGTCTTCGCCACTAATATATCCAATTGTGCAATTTCCTTTCCCGCACTTGCAGTAACTTCTTTATTAAACTCCGCTAAATTCTTTTGACTTTCAGCCGTTTCTTTACTTACCTTATTTGTTTCACTAAGTTTTGCAATTAAGTATCCCAACCCAACCACTAAAGCCCCTATTCCTGTAGTTGCTAATGCTATTTTAAAAACCCTTAAAGCCCCTGTACTCGCCCCAACTACAGTTGTGTAAGCCGCTTGAGCCGCTGTTGCTAAATTTGTTTTTAATTGGGTAACTCCCAAAACTAAAGCACTATCTTTTTGTAATGAATTGTAAATTTGTTGAACACCACTTGCCACGCCCTGCAAAGCCGTCATTTTAGCTATTGCCTTTTGTGTATCTTCCGTTCCAAGTCCTGCCAATTCTAAAACACCAGTATAAACCTGCATTGCACCAATGGCAGTTTGTATGCCTTGTACACCTGCATCGATTTTAAAACTATCACTACTAAAATTTTTGATTATATTTTGTAAGTCGCCAATACTATCCTTTTGGTTTCCCAACTCTTTAGCCTTATTGATTAGTTCTTTTGTCCAAACACCACCAGTTGCTTTTAAATCAACCTGCAATTGGTTTAACGCCTGTCTATAATCTTGTTTTAAAGTTGTGGCACTTTTTGAAACTTGTTTTGTAGAATTGTCGAAAAGTTTAATTGCTTTTTCAGTTTCTAAAATTGCAGCACTTAAATTTTTTGCATCGGACGGATTAAGAGAATTTTTTAACTCCCCTTTTAAATCAACTAATAAAGATTTTAATTTTTCAACATCATCAGCTGCACCTGTAAATATTTTCTCAAAGCCTTGTAACGATTGACCGGGCAAAGCAATTTCTTTTAATGCCTTTTTTAAATCCAATAACTCTTTTATAGGCTTTCCAACGCTAAACTTTTGAAAAGTATCTT
>JBGSBN010000228.1:0-5161 GCA_041730515.1 Methylacidiphilales bacterium
TAGCGGCCAGAAGCCAGAAGCTAATTGATAGGAGCTAATTTAATTAATGCAAAAACAGAATAATTTATCATATCCATTAAGTTGCTATCAATTCCTTCGCTGGCTATGGTTTTTCCTTTATTATCTAAAATTTGTTTCATACGCTGAATACGCATTAATTGCATATCGGTAAAGGTGGTAACCAACATATCGCGCCAAACTTCGCCATAATCGTGGTTTTTTTCTTCCATTAAGGTTTTGGTTTGTAATACATATTTATCGTAAAGTGTAGCAATGGTTTCTTGAGGTAAATCCATTTGTTTGTTATCAACCAATTCTAATTGAATTAACCCCATAATACAATAATTAATTATCCCCATAAACTCAGGTTCTATGCCTTCATTTACCTTCATGGTTCCATTATCTTCAATGGTTCTAATGCGGTTTGCTTTTATGTAAATTTGATCAATAATGCTACTAATGCGCATTATACGCCATGATGTTCCGTAATCAGCATTTTTATTTATAAATACTGTTCTACATTTCTGTATTACAGCATCGTATTCATTAGAAGTTTTATTCATTCGTATTTTTAAAATTTAATTTTAAAACGTATTTTTATATTGCGCAAAATTAAACTACAAACCCACATTGCAAACATTTAAATCTAAAAAATATATTAATTGTAAAGGAAAACTGGTAAGCCTTGAAAAACCAACCGTAATGGGCATTTTAAATATTACCAACGATAGTTTTTTTGATGGAGGCAAACACAATTCAATTGACAATGCGCTTTTTCAGGTAGAAAAAATGCTAAACGAAGGTGCTACTTTTATTGATATTGGAGCGCAATCAACTAGGCCTGGAGCTGATATGATTGGCCAAGATGCAGAACTAAAAGCAGCTATTCCTGTAATTGAAAAATTGGCTGAAAAATTTCCGGAAATGATTATTTCGATTGATACTTTTAGAGCCGAAGTAGCCAAGCAAGCCATAGCTGGTGGTGCTGCTATGATTAACGATGTATCAGGCGGAGAAGACGATCTGCAAATGTTTGAAACAGTAATTAATTTAAAAGTGCCTTATATATTAATGCACAAACAAGGCGATTATAAAACCATGCACCATAACCCCACTTATCAAAATGTGGTTACCGATATTATGAATTATTTTATTCCAAAAGTGGAGTTTTTAAAGCAAAATGGTGTAGTTGATTTAATTTTAGATTTGGGCTTTGGCTTTGGGAAAAACTTGGAGCATAATTACGAGTTGATTAGTAAAATGGATAGATTTAAAATTTTTGAATTACCTATTTTGTCAGGAGTTTCGCGTAAAAAAATGATTCAAAATGTAATAGGAGCCGATGCGCAACATGCACTTAACGGCACCACGGTAGTAAATACCATTGCTTTGATGAAAGGTGCTAAAATACTAAGAGTTCATGATGTGAAAGAAGCGGTAGAAGCAGTTAAAATTTTTGAAATGTTGAATTATGAATGTTGATTTGTAAATTGCGTTTCTAAACTTGAATTTAAAATCTCTAAATCAACAAGTCGTAAATCTTTAAATTAACTAAATGGAAATTTTAACCTATAAATTTAACTGGATAAACCTAGTAGATTTATTGCTAGTGCTATTAATTAGTTGGCAATTATTTGTTAGGGTTAAAGGCAGTTTGGCATTCAATATTATGATTGGATTGCTAACGCTTTATGCCTTTTGGTGGGTGGTTAAATATTTTGAAATGCCCCTTTTAGAAACAATTTTGGGCGGGTTTGCTAATTTTGGTGTAGTGGCAGTTTTAATCGTTTTTCAGCAAGAAATTAGGAGGTTTTTATTAATCATTGGGCGAAATTCGTTTTTAGGCGAAAATAAAAAATGGTGGAATATTTTTCCTTGGAAATGGAAACTAGACGACCCAGATGAACTTGATTTTGAAGTAATTGTAGATGCATGCCAAGTATTGGCCGAAACCCACACAGGTGCTATTATTATTTTTCCAAAAACTAGTGAAATGCGCTTTTTAGCAGCTAGTGGCGAAACCATTGATGCCAATATTACCAAACGTTTGATTCTTTCTATATTCAACAAAACCAGCCCTTTACACGATGGTGCCATGATTATTGCCAAAGGCAAAATAAAAGCTGCAAATTGTGTTTTGCCCGTTAGCGATAATCCTGATTTGATTAATAAATTTGGGTTACGCCATTTATCGGCCATTGGAATTACCGAACAAACAGATGCTATTTGCTTAGTTATTAGCGAAGAACGTGGCTATATAAGTTTTGTAAAAGAAGGTAAAATTACAGAGGCAATTGACAGAGAATTACTGATTGGTTTGCTTAAATTGGAACTAAAACCTAAGGTGAAATTTTAATGAGCAATTGGCAATGTTTCAACAGGCTCAATAACCGAATGGGCAATTGACAATAAGCAATGGGCAAATTTTCAGTAAATTCTAAAATAGAATATTCAATGGGCAATGTTTCCACAGGCTCAATAACCGAATGGGCAATTGACAATAAGCAATTGGCAATGTTTCGACAAGCTCAACAACCGAATGAGCAATAAGCAATGGGCAATGTTTCGACAAGCTCAATAACCGAATGGGCAATGGGCAATAGGCGATTGAAAGTGTTTCTACAGGATCAACAATCAAACAATTTAACAATTAAGCAATTTAACAATCCTAGTTTACAATACTATCGTTGTTGATTGATTCCAAAAACTCCTCGTCTGATTTTCCAAGATTTTTGATGGAAAGCTTTGCATCTTCGGCCAACTCACTGTTTGGATATTTAAGTAAAAATTGCTCGTAGTATTTTTTAGCATTTACAAAATCGTTTAAATTATCCTCATAGCTAAAAGCAATAGAGAATAAGGCTTGTTCACAAAATTTGGAGTTGGGATAATTGGCCACTAACTTTTCAAAAAAAGTAATTCCCTCAGAAGCTTTATTTAGAATAGGGCTTCGCTGAGCTGCTTTAAATAAAAATTCTGGAGCGTGTTCGTCATCAGGGTATCTTTCTACAAAAGAAGCATAAGCCCAATACAAATCGGTTATTTGCCCAATGCTAAAAGCACTATCGCTGTTTTCTAATTCGGTAATTTGGTTAAGCAATTTTTCTTTAGGCGACTGACAAGCAAACACCAAAGAAATGAATACAAAAACTGAAATTATATTTTTCACAATTGAAATAAAATTATCTTACAAATAAACATCGCTAAAAGCACATATTTTCTTAAATTTTACACATTTTTTATTAGTTTGCGCATTAAATATTACAATTTTTAATACCATAAATCACCAATAATTGGTTTGATTCTAACGTAATTGAATATATTATTCAATTATTTTACAGATATTTAAAAAAACTTTCGAACAACTATTTGAAAGCATTGTAATCCGATTATTTTTGCAACACTTTTTAAAAAACATACATGAGAGTAATTCAATTTAGAGAAGCACTTCGCGAAGCAATGAACGAAGAAATGCGTAGAGATAAAGATATTTTTTTAATTGGCGAGGAAGTAGCCGAATACAATGGTGCTTACAAAGTTAGTCAAGGTATGCTTGATGAGTTTGGCGAAAAGCGCATTATTGACACTCCAATTGCAGAACTTGGATTTGCAGGTATTGCTGTTGGAGCAGCCATGAATGGTTTACGTCCAATTGTTGAATTTATGACTTTCAACTTTTCGTTAGTTGCCATCGATCAAGTAATTAACTCTGCTGCCAAAATGTATCAAATGAGTGGTGGTCAGTTTAATATGCCTATGGTATTTAGAGGACCAACTGCAAGTGCAGGCCAATTAGGCGCTCAACATAGCCAAGCTTTTGAAAATTGGTATGCCAATTGCCCTGGCTTAAAAGTGGTAGTTCCATCAAATCCTTACGATGCAAAAGGTTTGCTTAAAACTGCCATTAGAGATAACGACCCTGTTATTTTTATGGAAAGTGAGCAAATGTATGGCGATAAAGGCGAAGTGCCTGAGGAGGAATACTTAATTCCGATAGGAAAAGCAGTAATAAAACGCGAAGGAACTGATGTTACCATTGTTTCGTTTGGTAAAATTATTAAAGTAGCTTATGCAGCTGCCGATGAATTGGCTAAAGATGGAATAAATGTAGAAATTATAGATTTACGCACTGTGCGCCCCATTGATTACGATACGGTTATTGAATCTGTAAAGAAAACCAACCGTTTGGTTATATTAGAAGAAGCTTGGCCATTAGCAAATATCAGTACAGAAATAACTTATATGGTTCAAAAACGTGCGTTTGATTATTTAGATGCACCAATTATTAGAATAAATACTGCAGATACTCCTCTTGGATATGCTCCAACTTTTGTAGAGGCATTTTTACCAAGTGTAAAACAAGTAATGGATGCTGTTAAAAGTGTTCTGTATAAATAACTATTATTTTTGAGGTTAACTTTATTTTGTTAACTAAATAAATAAAAGCTCATTTGAAAAAAATCAAATGAGCTTTTTTATTTTCAAAATTTTGTTGCATTGATTTTATATTTATTCAATTAAACCATTTTAGATAACGAATTGTATAATATTATTCTAAAATTAGTAGTAACAGTTATTTAATGGAATAATTTTATCAGAAATGGTTTTGGGCTGTTTTAAATATACAATTAAATTTCACCTATATCACATCAATTCCTAATTTTTTTACCCTTGACCAAATAGAACCTTTGGTGCGGTTAAATTGTTTCGATAAATCTGTCATGCTCATGCCAGTTTGATACAATCGTTTTAATAAATCGTCTTGCTCTTTGGTCCAAGTTTGGTAGGCTTCTTTGGGCTTTTTATCTGTAACTTTTGGTTCAAACACATCGCCATAAATACTGGCTTCATCTTTATCGTAAATTACTACTCTGCGGTAAGGTTGCTTACTGGTTTTATTGCTTTCTAATGTTGTTGCTTTTTCAGGTTTTTTCTTTTCAATTACCAAAATTTCAGGTGTTTTTTCAAATGCCTTTGGCAATAAATCTTGATGAATTTTTAAAGTATTTTTAGTACGAGTAACCGCTACATACAAAAGGTTTATTTCTTCATTTAACTTTGGAATATTTAGTTCCAATTCCTTCTCCAACTCCTTTTTATCTTTTAGTTTTTCTAGCTTATCTTCAGTTATAAAATCGTTTACCAATTCAATGCTATCGTA
>JBGSBN010000229.1:0-5145 GCA_041730515.1 Methylacidiphilales bacterium
AAGAAACCTTAATGGGTGTTAGGGTAATAAAGGCATTTAATGCTCAAAACTTTTTGTTTAAACGATTTAAACTACAAAATAATTTATACACCAATTTAAACATAAAAGCCAATAGAACTAGCGATGGAACTTCGCCAATTAGCGAAACAATTAGTGTTTCAGTATTTGCCATTATTTTATGGATTGGTGGCAAAATGGTTTTGGCAAATGACGAAAGCTTAACAGCATCGGTATTTATTGGTTATTTAGCAGTTTTTTCACAATTACTTTCTCCTGCAAAGGCATTTAGTACAGCCTATAATTCTATGAATAAAGGTTTGGCATCTATTGAAAGAGTAGAAGAAATTATTAATAGCGAAGAGGTAATTACAGAAAAACCAGAGGCTGTTTCCATATCAAACTTTAAAGATTCGATTGAATTTAAAAATGTGTATTTTAAATACAAGGATGAATGGGTAATAGAAGACCTTAATTTAAAAATAAAAAAGGGACAAACTGTTGCTTTAGTTGGCCCATCCGGTAGCGGAAAATCAACGTTAACCGATTTAATACCCAGATTTTACGACCCAATTGATGGTCAAATATTAATAGATGGAATAGACTTACGCGATTATAAAATTTTAGAATTACGTAGCTTAATGGCTATAGTAACTCAAGAAAGTATTTTATTTAATGACACAGTAGCTAACAATATTAGTTTTGCCAATAAAAACATTAGCGATAAACAAATTGAAGAAGCGGCAAGAATAGCCAATGCGCATAGTTTTATAGCTGAAACAGAACTAGGCTACCAAACCAATATTGGCGATAGAGGAAATAAACTAAGTGGTGGCCAAAAACAAAGATTAAGTATTGCTAGGGCTGTAAATACCAATCCAGATATTTTGATTTTAGATGAAGCTACATCGGCATTAGATACTGCCAGTGAAAGATTAGTGCAAGATGCATTAAGCAATGTAATGCTAAACAGAACTACCATAGTGGTAGCACATAGACTAAGTACCATTAAAAATGCTGATACCATTGTAGTTCTTGAAAAAGGCAAAATTGTTCAACAAGGAAATCACAATGAGTTAATTCAACAAGAAGGAATGTATAAACAACTTATTGATATGCAACAAATTCCCGAATAAAAATGAAAGTTGCAGGATTTACATTTATAAAAAATGCCATTATTTACGACTATCCCATAGTTGAAGCCATTCATTCTATTTTGCCGCTATGCGATGAAGTTTATGTGGCACTAGGCAAATCGGACGATGAAACCGAAGCTTTAATTAAATCCATTCATCCTGAAAAAATTATCATTATAAAAACACTTTGGGATGAAAAACTAAAGGTAGGTGGAAAAGTATTGGCAGTGGAAACCGACAAAGCTTTTAAGGCAATTCCAGCTTTCTACGATTGGTGTTTTTATATACAAGGCGATGAAGCAGTACACGAAAAATATCTGCCCGTAATAAAACGAGCAATGCTTGATTATAAAAACGAAAAAAATGTAGATGGTTTACTTTTTAAATACCTACATTTTTATGGCTCATACGATTATATTGGTAATTCGAGCACTTGGTATAATAATGAGATTAGGGTAATTAAAAATAACAAAAAAATTTATTCCTATAAAGATGCACAAGGATTTAGGAAAAATAACGATGAAAAACTTAGGGTAAAAGCCATTGATGCCTGTATTTACCATTATGGTTGGGTAAAAGATCCAAGAGCCATGCAGCGCAAGCAGGAAGAGTTTCATAAACTTTGGCACGACCAAGATTGGATTGATAAAAATGTAGTAAAAGCAGAAGCTTTTGATTACAGTAAAATTGATTCATTAGCAAAATTTACCGAAACACACCCCAAGGTTATGCTGAAGCGAATAGCCAGTAAAAATTGGAAGTTTGAATTTGATTTAAAATATAACAAAACCAAAACCAAAGATAAATTTAAGCAATTGGCTTTGAGGCTTTTTGGTTGGGAAATTGCCAATAAAAATTATAAGAAAATTTAAAAACCTTTTGTTACTAATCAGTAATTTTCTTGTACTGGTTTTTACTTAAATTAAATTTGCAAGTGTTTGCAAATTAGACCTTCTGTAAATTAGCACTCCATAAAATCTACACATTAATGTATTATTTTTTCGATAATAATTAAGTTACTTTAGATTCTTTAACAATTAAGACAGAAACATTATTTTACATCATGAAAAATAGAATTGGCCAATATAAATACCTATTAAATAGCCTAGTTTTGGCTTTTAGTAGCTTTTTTTATATGCCAGTTTTTTCACAAAGCCATTCTGGTTTAATTACAGGCAATTATATAGGAATTAACCATTTGCAAGTAAACCCAGCTAATATATGTTTTCAGCCGTTGGCGGTAGATATAAACCTGATTAGTTTAGATGGAAATTTAAATAATAATAACTTTTACAGTGAACCTACTTTTTTACTAACAAGGCCTTTTAACAATAATTTCAATAAACTAGTTCCTCAAAACAAAGGCTTTAAATCGGATGCGGTAAAAGATGAAGACCTGATTGTAAAAAAGAATTTACAGCCAAATGGCTATATTTTTGGTGGGGTTTATGCCATGGGACCCTCAGTATTATTTTCGCTTTCCAAAAAAAAATCAATTGCATTTACTACTGGCTTTAGAACACATTTGGGAATTACTCAAATTTCTGATTTAACAGCCAATACCATTTTTGAAGGATTGACTTTTAGTGATGTAATTTTTCAAAAAATGAAACTGAACGATACCAAAGTTTCATTTGCAAGTTGGGCGGAAGCAGGAATAAGCTACGCCCAAGTTATTAAAGAAAACAATAATTACATGCATCGATTAGGCTTTTCGGTAAAAGCACTCATTGGTATTTCGGGTGCTTATATTTACGATAGGGGATTTAATGGAGACAATGAAAATGGTAAGGATTTAATTTTTAACAATTCAAGTTTTTCATACGCTTACTCTGGCCCTGTAACCAAAAATATTAATGCAACTAATACCCAAAATCAAATAAAACCTAGGGGTTTTGGTGGAGGATTTGACATTGGTTATTCTATAGAAAAAAAGAATTATTCTAGCGCTAGGTATTGCCCCAAAATGTATGGCTTTAGCACAGTAAGTGTTGATTATAAATGGAAAGCCGGCATTTCATTGTTAGATATTGGTGCTATCAAATTTACTCAAAATGCATTTTTTACAGAGATAAATAATGGTGGCATGCGTTGGCGCGGCTTCGATACTTTGCTAAATACCGATGTGGCCGAAATTGATGCCATTTTCAGGTCGAATGTAGTTGGAACAACTCCTGTTACTGCAAATAATTTTTGGCTTATTTTACCTAGTGCTGTTAGCTTACAATTTGACTACAGAGTGGTTACAGAATTTTTTTTGAATATTACCATTTTTCAACGACTAACATTGGCGCAAATGCCTTCACTTTCGCGTATGAATACTTTGGTGTTTGCACCACGGTACGATAGTGAAACTTGGACATTAAGTATTCCTTTTGTGTTAAATGAATATAAAAACCCCACTATTGGAATAGCTTATCGGTATAAATATGTTACCATTGGCTCGGATAGAATAGCCGAAACGATGGGAATACAACAAGCTTTTGGCGTTGATTTTTATGCTTCTTTAAAATATTATATTGGCCACAATTCATCGAAATGGCGTAAATTGTTTTAAGAAAGTATTGTTAAATAAAGTTGGGATACTAATCAGCCAGTTTGGTTAAAACGGAAAACTTCTAATCATTTTATTGCAATTCTAAAATTACCTTTTCTATGATATCGCAAGCTTCATTCATTTGTTCAGCATTAATGGTTAATGGTGGAGCAAAACGAATAATATCACCATGCGTTTGTTTGGCTAAAAGTCCATTGTCTTTTAAAGTTAAGCACACATCGTAAGCGGTTTTTCCATTGCCAAAAGGCACAATAACAATTGCATTTAATAAACCTCGGCCACGCACTAAACTTATTAAATTGGTTTTTTGCATTAAGGCAGTCATTCTTTCTCTGAAAATAATACCCATTGCCTCTGAGTTTTCAGCTAATTTTTCATCGGTTAATACCTTTAACGATTCCATGGCAACAGCGCAAGCCAAAGGATTTCCGCCATAAGTACTGCCATGCTCACCAGGTTTTATGGTTAGCATTATTTCATTGTTTGCCAAAACAGCAGCTACAGGCATGGTTCCACCCGAAAGTGCTTTTCCTAATACCAAAATATCGGGTTTTACTTGCTCATGATCGCAGGCTAACATTTTACCGGTTCGGCATAAACCAGTTTGAACCTCATCGGCTATCATTAACACATTGTATTTAGTACATAAATTACGTACACCTTGCAAATATCCTTGGTGTGGCACCACCACTCCAGCTTCGCCCTGAATTGGTTCAAACATAAAAGCACAAATATTTTTATTGGATTTAAATGTTTCTTCTAAAACACCTAAATCGTTATATGGAATTAATTTAAAACCAGGCATGTATGGACCAAAACCTTTATAACTGCTTGGATCGTTGCTACTAGAAATAGCTGCCATGGTTCTACCCCAAAAATTGCCTTCTGCAAAAATTACTTCTGCTTGGTTTTCTTCAATTCCCTTTACATCATAACCCCAACGTCTGGCCAATTTTATGGCAGTTTCACCACCTTCTACCCCTGTATTCATGGGCAGTACTTTATCAAATCCAAAATAATTGGTAATAAACTTTTCATATTCGCCTAATTGATTATTATGAAAAGCCCTGCTAGTTAAAGTTAATTTTTGTGCTTGGTTTATCATGGCATTAACTATACGCGGGTGGCAGTGACCTTGATTAACAGCGCTATATGCCGAAAGAAAATCGAAGTATTGTTTACCTTCTACATCATACATAAAAATACCTGAAGCTTTTTCAATTACTACCGGAATTGGGTGGTAATTATGTGCACCAAATTCGTTTTCTAATTCAATATAATAATTGCTTTTGCTTAAGTTCATTGTATTTTGTTCCATAATAAGCAGCAAAGGTAAACCAATTTTAATGTAAAAAAACAGGAGTTTTGTTATTCGATGTTCGTTGTTCGTTGTTCGATGTTCGTTATTCGTTGTTCGTTATTCGATGTTCGTTGCTCGTTGTTCGTTGTTCGATG
>JBGSBN010000230.1:0-5123 GCA_041730515.1 Methylacidiphilales bacterium
AATTTGTTTGTTTCTACAAAAACAAGGTTACGATGTGTTGTTGGTTGGTAGACAGAAAAAGGATAGTGTTGAGTTGCCTCCTCGCTCCTATCAAACAAAGCGATTTAAATTGGCCATGGAAAAAGGAGCAGGTTTTTATGCACTCCAATGCTTTTTTGTAAAATGGCAGCGCCCAATCGCCATAAACATAATGTTGGTTAATTAATTTGGCATATTCTTTATGTTCCACACTACTCGACATATAGTCACTCATCATAGGCCAAGCATTTCCATGTATAGTCATGTTCAAGTAAGCATTGCCTATATAAAAATTAACCAAAGCATTATTGGGTTCTCTTAGTAATTGCTGTTTATATTTTATCAATTGCGCCAAAAAAGTTTTTTTATTATATATAAATTCATCTGCATGTTTGTACCTAAACATAAACACATCATCTCTAACATAACTAAAAGGTTCGGTGTATAAAATGCTGTCGCTTATACTGGCATAAACTTGGTAAGCTTCGGTAAGTTTATTTTGCCTCATTAGTTTCAACCCTTTGTAGTCAATCAATCTGAGTGTATCAATCAAAATTCTATCTTCTGTTTCATCAAAGTATTCATAATAAACACCTTGTGTAATCATGGTTTCAAAATTGGTTTTATTTTGTTGGCGAATAATGGCCAATATTTCATCAATGTCATTCACGCTGGCTTCTTTATACATTTCATTTAAGTAGTAATATCCATTCGACCTGATTAAATCATTTTGCGTATTTAATAAAAATCCTTTGGCTCTATAGGCAGGTTTTGTTTTCAAAAATTTAGCCACTGTTCTGGTTAGTTGTTGCACATAATATTGGGCAGCATCTAATTTATTGTTTTGCTTTATTTCAGCTAATAAATTCAATAAATTAGGTTCAAAATTTTTATCAATTTCTTTGGTATGTAAATCTAATAAAAACAAAATCACCTTTGCTTGCAGCGCATATTTATTGTCTTTATAAGTGCTAAAATCTTTTAAATAACTGTTAGCCGAAGAAAAACTTCCTCGTAAAATATCGATATAAGAAATGGCAAGCGATAGAAATAATTTATCATCATCTTTGGCAGTTTTTTGATTGTAAACTTGCTTTAAAAACTGATTCACATTTCCTGCATACGCCAAATCATTTTTGTAATTCACCACAAAGTGTTTTTCGTTTTCATCGTACCAAAATTCATCGTTAAAGTTCATCCCACTAATTTGTTTGCTCCATAGCCAATTTTCTAATTTATTTACCTCGCGTGTAACTAAAAATTTAAAGTCTCTATTGGTAGGTTGAAGGTTATAAATTGTTTTTATTTCGTTTAAACAAGGACCAGGATTTCTGAACATTTGTATGGCCAAACAAGTAGCTTTTTCTATCGGATTATTGCTTTGCTTAAACTTAGTTTGCAAATAGGTTTTTGGCAATAAATCAGCCATTCTTGCCCTTTTGTCTTTGGCATTTATATAGACTTCCAACATCGCATCTTCACCTTGTTGCAATGCATAATAATGTTTGGCCGAATAATACATCCAATCCTTGTTTCCTTTTTCAAATTCTAGTTTAAATAGTTCGGTTAATGGATTCTTTCCGTCAATGTATGAAATGTTTTTTCCATCAAACCAATAATCGTAATAATACAACGAGATGAGTTTATAAGCATACCTTCTTTTCAAAAATGTATCATTGGTTTTATGGTATAATTCTTCTAATTTTTCCTTTAAATGCTGATCTCTATGTATAATGGTTTCTTTTTCATTCCAGTTGTTATACCAAATTTTTTCACCAATATCATAATTTACATCTTTGAGTAATTGTAAGTAGGTAAATGCTTCAGGAAATTTAGTTTTAGCAGTGTGTAAAAAACGATTATTTAAATCCCAAGCGGCTTTGTTTTTCCAATAATTTTCGGGCTTTAATTCATACAAAAAACTTATCACATCCTTATCAGTAATATTTTTATCGTTCAGTTTTTGCTTCCATTCTTGCACATTCAGTTCATCGGCTTCCGATAAAACAATGGTTTCATTATCAGAACTGTAAGTGTAGTGTTCAAGGTCGTAATGAAAATTAATAAGTTCGTTAAATGGTAAAATATCGCTAAAAAAATGACTCACACGAATGCTATTTGCACCACCATTAAATTCAGCGCAATTAAAGGCAGTTTTTATTGGAAAAACCGCAAAAAAACTACTCAGTAATGCGATAAATACTTTTTGCAACTTCATGATGAACGATTGATTTTGTTTTGTCTGACAAACTAAAAATTGAAACAGTATATTGATCTGTGTTTTTGAATTTTGCTATTAAATCATTGGCTTCTTGCATTGATTTTGCATCCATATCTTCCACTTTTATTTCATTTCCTTTTCTAATATAAAAGTCTTCTAAAACCGTATCTGATTTACTTTCAAAAATGTTTTTACTTTTTTGATTGCAAAAAGTCAAAGCATTTTTAGCATCAAAATTACGGAGCAAACCAACAAAAACTTTATTGGCATAAATAACGCTCCACGAGAACGAAGGCAGAATAAAATCGATTGGAAGATTGTACTTTTCAGTGCTTACATATTTTAAAGCTTCTTCTTTATCAAAAATGGAATTTTGCTCACTGTAATTCTTTGGTGAGTTAAAATTATACAACATCAATGCGCCTCTGTCGGCTGGGGGAATGCCTGTTTTATCGGGATATTTATACTGAAAAAGTCGGATGGTAACCGATTGTATATGCTTGGGTAGTTTTTGTTTTAATATGTTCAAAAACAAAAAGTATTTATCTTTAGTACCAGCCGACCAATCGCAATCAATTTGATATTCCAAAAATGAAGTATCAATTTTAGCAGCCATACGTTCCGAAAGTTCTTTGAGTTCGGCTTCGTTGGCATTTTCAAAAACTGTATTGGTAATAAAAACACATGGAATAAATTGATGGTACAATCTAATTGCAACATCGTTAGGCGCTTCGTTTATGCCATTAACTGGGAATATTCCTTGAGCATTGTTCCAATCGATATCGTATTGTTTAAAATAAATTTTCGAAATTTGATTGTTTTTAAGCCAACTTAAATATGATTCGAAATTACTGTTATAACGAGTCATATCGCCATTCCACCAGTACACACCATTAGTTATTGGCTCTTTATTTTTATCTATTGTACATGCATTAAATAGCCCTAAAACAATAATTACAAGCAGTAATTTTGATTGAAAATGGAGTTTCATGAAATAGTTGGGATTTTTGTAACAAACTTAACAAACATTTTTAAAGATTTTGAAATAAAAACATTTAAATTATACAAAATATTTTGCAAGAAAAATAAGGTTTGTGACTAATTGCATTTGTAACATAAATGAATATTTTTGTTAGATAAAAGTCCTCTATCTATCAGGTTTATCTACTTTTAAATGGATGAATACGGATGAAAAAGTAAGGGTTTTATATAAGTTATAGGTAAGTTGGCGGACAAAACAACTGTAAGACAAAAATGGACAAATCTAAATCAGAGCACAAAGGCATTATAGGGAGATTTTACGAAGGGGAATTTCCTGTCATTGTCAAATTTGTTAATGAACTTCCAGCAATTGACAACCAAAAATGCTTGACATCATTGACTGTAGTTTCTTGGAAGTATGATGGTTCTTCTAATAACGGAATGCCGACAAAGGAAATTAACGAAAAGATGTTAGTTCTCGAGGATGCTTTAAACGATATATTGGAAAAAACAAATTTGTTTTTCCTAGCATACAGTAGGACAGGAAATAATTTGAAAGAGTTTGTATATTATAGCAAAGGACAGGACGTATTTATGCCTTTATTAAACGAGACATTACAAAGCCACGAATCTTATCCGATAGATATCGCCTTTTACGAAGACAAAGAATGGACTGAATTTCAAAAACTGATTGAGGACTTCAAAGAAAAATAATATTACCTAGACCCAAAATAAACTGGGTGTGCCTACAAACTCATAACAGCACCTAAAAATTTGCCCTCACCAATCGAATTGGAAGTTGGTAAAAAAAAACACCAACTTCAGACTATTTTTTTTCGGTTTATAACAATAAAATCATATCGCTGTATGATTTTTCCATGATTTGTGGAGGAGTTAATTCAAAGAAATCGAAATAGTAATCACACTGTTTTTTTAGTTCATCAATAGTAAACCCATTATCGGTATCAATGGCTTCTACTTCAATAAAAGCACCTAAGTTTTCAACCATGTCAAAATGGAATTTAACATTATTGATAAAGTAAATTTTTCTCCTTTTATCCACTACTATTTTAACGCCTAGCTGTTTAGTTAAAATATTTTTTAGTGCCTTATCTGCTGGGTGTTTATATAAAATAATTTGTGATTCTTTGGCTCCAGCATAATCTGCTCTATCGTAATTAATCAAAGCATTTTCAATATTTCCTTCTCTCAGTTTTAACCTTCCTGTGGTTGCGTTAAAATAAGTATCTATTTGGTGGTCTATTCCTTTAAAAAAAGGATTTAGTGTAAGTAACTTATTTTCATAGGTTTCAATTTGGCTAACCTTTGCCTTAAACTCAAAATTCTTTATATTCATTTTTATTTTAAATGGTTTTAAAAAAAGCAAAAAAGCGGCTACCAATAAAGGTAAGCCGCTTTTTTATATATTGCTTATTATTAATTAATTACATATATCTATTTCCAACCCAAACAAAACGTTTGCTAACAAACTCTGTATTGGTAAAACTAGCGTTTCCAGCAGGGTTTCCGCCTGTTAAATGGAAATCGCTAAAGGCGGCATGAGAGTTAATAAATCCAGCACCTGTAAAGTTAAATGTTACAGGTACAAATGCTTCATTCATTTCATCTGCTATCATCTCTTTAGTAGCTTGGTTAGTAGTGTATGCACCACAAGTTAAAGCGCCCTTTTCCATTACCAATGCTTTACACAATTCCAATGAATCTTCAACCGAATCGGTTTTTACAATGAATAAAACTGGGCCAAAACACTCACGGTTATAAATGTCTTTTTGGCTTTTATCTACTTCTATTACTACAGGAGTTGCGATACGTGCATCTGCAAACTCTTCGTTTTTGATGGCTTTGGTATCTAAAATTAAGTTTCCGCCTAAGTTTTTTGCTT
>JBGSBN010000231.1:0-5114 GCA_041730515.1 Methylacidiphilales bacterium
GCTTATTACATTGCTTGGTATTTTTTTTGTATCGAAATAAAATAGGTAACTGAAAGCTAAACTATTAAAAATAGAAGCTGTTGAAAAAAATATAGAAACCCAATTATACCCAAATAATATAAAGGATATTAGCATTCCGTAAGCCAAAACAAGGTTTATTATTAGTATAACCTTATATTTTTTTGAGTTTTGAACAATTTGATGGCTATTTAAAAACCAAACCATAAAAACCATAATGGTTTGAGTTATCCAGCCCGAAAACGCAAAATGCGAATGTGCGTGTTGAAGGTGTTTTTGATCGAAAAAGGGAAGTTCAAAAATAATTTTATATCGCATAAGTACACCAATAACTCCCACCCAAAGTAAGCTAAGTAACGACAGTTTTAACCAATTTTTCAATTCGACAAAAGACATAAATACAATATTTTTTAAATACCTCCAAACCTTACAAAACTGCCCAAAACGAGCATAGATACTGAAAGTAAGGTTACCAAAATAACATGAAGTGTAAGCCAATTTAATGACTTAAAAGTAAGTTTAGGAATAATGAAAAAGCGAGCATGAATAGCCAATAAAACAATAGCTAATAAAACAGACAATTTGATTGAAATGGTAGTTTCTAATTTACCACTAAACGCAAACCATTGCAAGGGATAAACACCATAGTGAATGGCCATAAGTATGCCCGTAAGCACCAAAAAAACTAAAGCTGGAATACCTATGGTTTCAAACTTTTCTTCAAATTTGGCAATAATAGAAATATCTTTATGTTTATACGCAGCGGGTAAATAACGAAAGCTGAGTAATAAATGGCCACCTACCCAAATACAGGCTGATAACAAATGAACAATTAAATAAATATGATACATTAGTTTAGTATTTTTAAAACCATTATTTGTGCAATACTAGTAGCACGATTTTTCATAAGCTCGGTATTAGGGCCAATAAAATGCTCATCTATGTTTTGGTAAAATAATTGAATCCAGCTTTCGAAAGCAGCTTCAAATAATGGGTTTTGCTCATTTAGTTTTTTATGAACAGCCATAGGATTGCCAGCATATTCGCCATTATAAAAAACTATATTACCCCAAAATTTATACATGGTTGGCAAATGTTTTTCCCAATTTAAATTCTTGAAGAACGGACTTAATACTTCGTTTAATTTTACTTTTTCGTAAAAAGTATTTACCATTAACTGAATATGTTCTGGTGTTTGAATATCGGTTTTGGTTTCCATCATTTTAACTTTGAATAAGCAAACATACGCTATCGGTTAGCGCTGTAACTTGGTGTATTTCATTTACTGGTATTGCTATTTCATCATATTGATTTGCAATAATAATAATTTGGTTTTGTACATATTTTACACTGCCATTTATTACTAATAGCTTGCTGTTGTAACTTGTTTTATGGTCTTTTAAAATCATATCTTTCTTAAAACCAATGGCTAATATTTTAAAGTTTTCGCCTTTTTGCAATACTTTAGCTACAGGATGGCTACTTGTTTCTAATTGAGTTAATATTTCTTGAATTATCATGTTATAAATCTTTATTTTTAAACTTGGTGAGCGATATTTTAAATGGAATAAATGCCCAAATAAATAATACAGTTAAAGATACAACTAAGCCAATTTCTGTTCCAAAAAATGCTTTGAATACAGCACCTGTATAGCCCAATAAAGCTGAAACATCAAGTTGTAGTAAAATTAAAATTCGGGCTATGTCAATTGGACTAAACATGCTAATTATTACCATGGCTTCCTCAATTGGATAATCGGCAAATTGAAACAAAATAAATAATACCAAACCATCAAAAAGTATGGTAAAAAACAACCATAACATAATGGCTATACCAATTCCTTTGGCTTTATCGCGGGTTATAACTGAGCTAAAAAATGCAATGGCTACAAAAATTAAGGTAATTAAGCTTCCGGTTCCCACCATAATACAAGCCACAGAAAATGGTGCATAAATAAAAATAGGAATACCAGCACCCAATACAAATGCACTTATCAATGAACTTGCTAAGCCAATAAATAAACTTTTCCATATTTTACCTCTACCAATGGGCTGACTAACCAGTAGGTCAATAAACTCAGAACTATTGTATATATAAATTGTTGAAAATATAATACTTACAAGCGGAACAGTTAAAAGTGTAACATTTAGTAAAGTTAAAATTCCTTTAGAACTGTTATCTTCAAGGCTAAAAACACTCCAAGTTAAAACAGCTAAAAGCAGGGCGTAAGCAAGTACTATTTTATTTTTTACAATATCAAGCACCACAAATTTTATTATTCTATTCATAAATACCAGTTTTCAATATTTGAGTAATAGCCTTTGAAATAGTGGGCTGCTGCGTAATATTTTTTATTTCGGTAGTGTTTTTGTTAAACTTAATATTTCCATCTTGCATAAAAATAATATTCGATACCAAATCATCTAATTCACTTAACAAATGAGAGGTAATAAAAATTAACTTACCTTTCTCTTTTTCCTTAATAATTTTTTCCTTTAAAATTTCAGCAGCCAATGGATCTAAACCAGCCGTTGGTTCATCTAAAATGAGCACATCAGGATTAAACATAAAAGCTATAGTGGCACTTACTTTTTGGGTAGTTCCGCCTGAAAGTGTGCGCATTTTTTTATCGTAAAAACTTTTTAATTGGTATGCCGCTAGCAGTTCGTTATCCTCTTCACCATTGTGTTTTCTAATACTTTTTATCATATCAATTATTTGCCCAATGGTCATGTTTTCGGGGTAATGACCAATTTGGGGCATGTAACCTATATGTTTTCGGTAGTCCACATCATTAAGTATAGAATTGTTATTAAAGTAAATATTCCCACTATTAGGCACTACCATACCCAAAATGGTTTTAATTAAAGTAGTTTTACCGCAGCCGTTAGGCCCGATTAATGCAATACATTCCCCTTTATTACATTGTATCGAAATATTATTCAAAGCCTGTAATTTGCCAAATTTTTTTGAAAGGTTTTCAATTTTTATCATAATGTATTGGCTTGCATTAAAGGTTGTTCATCTATAAAGTTATCGGGCGTTAAACTGGGTAATATTTTTTCTGACTCATCCAGCATATTGATAAAAAAGCTATGAAACAGAAGCATTACAGAAGCGTTATTTTCTACAATTACCGAAAATAAACTTAATGGATGATATGGCACATCGCCTATTTTATTTTTATCTAAATCATAGCCTTTGTACTTGTCCCAATAATTTTTCGAAAAGGTATTTAAAACCAAGGTTCCATTGGTACTTACATCAAAGGTATTGCCCATAAAATTATTTAAAATAATGGTATTATCCATACAGCTTGCTTGTATTTTTAAGCCCCAGCCATTGTTTTTAAATACATTATTTTTTACTTCTATTCTGCTAGTTCCTTCCATATAAATGCCCGAGGTATTGGCTATAAAACGATTGTTAAAAATATACGCATCCGAAATTTCTTTGAGCAATAGGCCATAAGCAGCATCACCCCAATTATTTTCAAAATAGTTATTAAACATTTTTACATGATTGGTAAACATGACAGCTACTCCAGCACCATTATTTTTAAATATATTACTTATATACGAATCGTTGTTCGAAAACATAAAGTGTAACCCATATCGAATATTTTTAATAGAAATATTTCGCCAAATAACGGAGCCTGTAACAAATTCAAAGTAAATGCCATCTCTGTGACCTTGAATATTATTTCCTGCTATAATTAAACTATCGCTTTTCCAACAGTGAATACCGTTTCCTATTTGTTGCTCTTCGGTATTATAGGCTGTAATGCGGTTGTTTTTTATAATACAGTGCATTCCATATTGAATATAAATGCCAAAAAAATTATTGATAAACGTATTGTTTTCAATGGTTACATGATGGCTATCATATACTTTTATGCCTCCCGGATCATCAATAGTAGCAATACCCGAATTTTGAATTGTTAAGCCGTTAACAGTAACATAATTGGCTTTAATGGAAATGATTTCATATTTAAATTGCCCGTCTAAAACGGTGTTTGTTTGGCCAATTAATACCAAAGGTTTGTTAATAATAATATTACCCTCTTTATATAGGCCATTTGTAATCAAAATAGTATCAAAATTATACGCAATGTGAATGGCTATTTTAATGCTTTTAATTGGTTGATTTTTGCCAACTGTAATGGTTTTTGCCAAACAAAAAGTAGGCGCAATTAAGAAAAAAGCAGTAACTAATATTATTTTTTTGATTATCATTATTATAAATGGATTAGTTCCATTTGGTAATAGTTGCGCTCAGTTTTTCAATATAAGGTTGCGCATTTTTTTCATTTTCAAAAGCAGCCATATTTCCACCCATAGGGCTTGCTATATTGCTACTGGTAATAACAGTAGCATTGTTAATTTCAATAAAAGTATTTGGCATTATATAATTTGATACGTACGTCTTTTGGTTCTGTAAATTTTGATTATTTACTAAATAGTTTTTCAAACATTTTACATCATCAAAAAAATAGGCTTTCCCTTTTGAGTTTACAATTTGACAAGCAAATTTCGCATCTACTATGGTCATTTTACAAAATTCACAATTGTCGTAATTTATTCTAACGGCTTTGGGTTTTACATTGCCACAGGCGCTAAAAAATAATACCAATGGAATAATATAAGCTGCTGTTTTTTTGTTATTTATAAATGCCAATAAATTATTTTCAATTATAATAATGGCTAGCATAAATACACCTGCACCTATAAATAACCAACCGCCAAAATCAGGAACAGAATAGGCTCCAAAGTTCAACAACTGTTTGTAGCCAATTAATGGTGGCTGATAGGTCATTCCTGGCACTTTAATGGCGGCATCGGGGTTTATGTACGCGCCCTCGATGTCGAGGTGGAACTCGGGCTCGTCGCCCTCAATCGACGTGCCGATGAAGGTGTTGCCGTTGGGGCTGCCGACCGATGTGCCAGCGGGCGCCCCGATGTAGATGTGCCGAGACCCTGACGCCGACACACCCTCACCAGACGAGTAGCCCAGCCGGCCACCAACGAACACGTTTTGGTTGCACCATCCAGTGGTGCTTTTGGGCAGCAGCACCAGGTTGCGCTTGTTGCCGAAC
>JBGSBN010000232.1:0-5108 GCA_041730515.1 Methylacidiphilales bacterium
TTGGTTTATATTTTCATAATGCAAATTGGTATTGATAGAAAATTTACCAATATCAAAATACAAACGCCCACCAACAAAATAACCGATCGAATTGGCAGCAAAGGCATTATTAAATGAATTGGTGCCTGCTTCAATACTTGCATTAAAGTAACCCAATTTGTTAGGCCCTTTTTTATAATTATCAGGCGATTTTATAAATTCAATTTGGGTAAAATCAAAATAAGGTGAAACTAAATTTACATCCACTTGAGAAAGGTCTTTGCTTGCCAACCAAAAATCATCAACGGGTTTATTGGTATTTATTTGTGTATTGGTTTTAGCATCGTTGGTATTCAATAAATCGGGTGTATTTATTCGAAAATTATTCTTATTGGCTTTTGTGTGTTTGGTACTTTTATTAAATAAATCAGAATTAGATTTTTCAGTATTTTTTTCATTTACAACACTTTTTATATCAACTTGTTTATCCGCGTTTTTAGTGTTTTTATTTCCATTTGGTAATTCAACCTTGTCATTAGTAAGTGAAGGCGCTAGTTCTGACGGAATAGTTGCTTTTGTTTCAATAGTTGTATTTACCGCTATTTTATTAATATTGGTATTATTGTTATCTATTAAAAACCAACCCATTAAGGCAAATATAGTTGCTACTGCAGCATAAAAAGCAGATTGATACCAAATTACCTTTTTGGTTTCCAATCGTTGATTATCAATCATTTTTTTAGCTTCTAACCAATATGCATCTTGGTATTCAAAAGCTTGATTATTGAGTTTGTTTTTAATTAAATTATCTAATTCTTTATCTGTCATGCCTGTTTTTCCCTTTCTTTTAATTGAGGAAACATTTCAATCAATTTTTTCTTTAATATTTTTCTAGCATTATTCAAATGCCATTTACTTATTCCTTCAGTAATTCCTAGCATTTCGCCAATTTCTTTGTGAGAATATCCATCAACAGTAAATAGGTTAAATACCATTTTACTTGATTCGGGTAACTGTTGAATATGAACTTGAATATCGTCAGCTGTTAGTTTGGCTTCGGCAGTATTCAAATCAAAAGGATGATAATCAAAATCAATATTCTCGTAATCCTTATCAATAAACAAAGTGTTACGCTTATTATTTACCCTAAATTCATCAATGATGGTGTTAACCATAATTGTTTTTATCCAAGCATCAAAAGATTTATTACCATCAAACTTGTTTAAATTCACTAAAATTTTTAAAAATGCTTTATTTAATTGCGCCAAGGTATCATCTTTACTTCGGTAATATTTATGGCAAATAGGCATAAGTTTAGTAAAACAATATTTATACAAAGCAGCTTCGGCCTTGCGATCTTGTTTTATACATAAACCAATAAGCTTTTCTAGCTCTATTTCCATTTATAGTTAAGTAAATTTGTTTCCGTTAGGCAATTAATAATTAGTTATTTTACACCTTAATACGATGATTATACGTATGGGTTGGGTAAAATTAAATTTAATAATATTGCTTTTGCATAATTAATGTTAAATATTGCAAATTAAAACAAAGAAATAATGAAAACGAAATCAGATATAGTAAATGATTGGTTACCTCGTTACACAGGCGTAGCACTTGATCAATTTGGCGAATATATTTTACTTACCAATTTTTTTAATTATGTTGAAATTTTTGCACAAAAATTTAACGTAAATATTCAAGGAACCGATAAGCCTATGCAATCGGCAACGGCCGAAAACATTACCATAATTAACTTTGGAATGGGAAGTGCCATGGCGGCAACTATTATGGATTTACTTTCAGCCATTTCGCCAAAAGCAGTTTTATTTTTAGGTAAATGTGGTGGGTTAAAAAAAATAACCAAATTGGGCGATTTAATTTTACCCATTGCTGCTATTAGAGGCGAAGGAACAAGTAATGATTATCTGATGCCAGAAATTCCAGCTTTGCCATCGTTTAGAATGCAAAAAGCTGTTTCAAGCACCATAGTAAAACATGATGTGGATTATTGGACAGGAACTGTTTATACTACTAACCGCAGGGTTTGGGAACACGATGATGAATTTAAAGATTATTTAAAAAAAACCCGTGCCATGGCTATCGATATGGAAACAGCTACCATTTTTGTAGTTGGTTTTGTAAACAGCATTCCTAAAGGTGCACTGCTTTTGGTTAGCGATAATCCTATGACACCTGATGGGGTAAAAACCTCCAAAAGCGATAGTGCGGTAACAGCCCAATATGTAAAACGACACATTGAAATTGGCATAGATGCCTTAATAGAATTACGTGATTCAGGCGAATCGGTTAAACACTTACGCTTTGAGTAAGTGTTTAAATTTTAGTTTCTTATAAAGCAATTAGCAACAAACAAAATTAAGTAATTAGAAAAATGCTGCTAAAAATTATTTAAGAAAAATACATTGAAAGTAGTTCCAACACCTAATTGACTAGTTACCTCAATTTTTCCTTTCATGGCCTCAATTTGGTTTTTGGTAATAAACAATCCAATTCCTTTTGCATCGCTATTGCCATTAAAGGTATTGTACATGCCAAATAATTTACCTCCATTTTTTTCTAAATTTATACCAATTCCATTATCTTCAATAATTAGTTGAGTGTGTTTTTCATCGGTTAAACTACTTATTTTTACAATTGGAGTTTTATGATCGCTTTTATACTTAATGGCATTAGTAATTAAATTTAAAACAATGCTGTCAAAGTAGGCAGGCACTACATTTAAAAAGGTATCAGGTTTAATATTATTTTCTATTTGAATACCTAATTTTTCAATATTCAACATTTGGGATTGGATGTTTTTTTGAATTTCGTCAAATAAATTTACCTTTTCAATAGGCAATTGGGTATTAGTTTGAATGGTAATTATTTCATTTAGGTTATCAATAGTTTCAGAAAGTTTAATACTACTTGAGTTTAAATATTCAAAATAAGTTTTTTTCTCTTCCTCGGTTCCGGCCGTTTTAATTATTTCGAGTAAACCACTAAAATTGGCAGAATGTGACCTAATATTATGCGAAACAATATGGGCAAAATTTTGCAAACGGGTATTTTTGCTAATTGTTTCTTCAATTAAATTATTTACTTTTTCTTCACCTTTTTTTCTTTCTGTAATATCGCGTACAAAGGCACAATTAATTTCATCGCCATTATAAAAAATATAATTTGCATTTACTTCTGTTGGCACTATTAATCCATCTTTCCTGAGATGACTACTATTGAAAGTCATTGATTTTTTTCGCTTCAATTCCTCCCAGTGTTTAGGCCAAACTTCGTGGTTGTATTCTGGGTCAATGTCTGGAACTTTTAATTGCATTAACTCTTGATAAGTATAACCCAAAATAATACATGCCGCATTATTTAATTCTAAAAAGCTGCCATCTTTTTTTACCCAATACACCGCATCGGAGGTATTATTTACTGCATATTGAATTAATTGGGAATTTTTTTCTGCTTTATCACGCTCACCTATTAGTCTTTGATTAACCAAAAAAGTAAATCCAAAAGTTGATATAATGCCTACAATAATTGAAAACAAATAAATAACAATAAATATTGGTGAATCCAAATTAGTACTTATGCCATTTACCAAAATAGAGACAGATTGAGCTAAAAATACTGAAGCATAAATAAAAAATAAAATGCCTATAAAATTAGTGGTTTTTTGAATAGAGGGTAATTTACAATAAAGTAAATTTTTAACAATATGGTAACAGATTAAAGACTTAAAAAAAGAGAGTAAAAATTTTTCGACTACTAAATTTTGGGTAAAAAAAGTAAAAACAGTAATGGATAATGCTGATAGGACAAGGATTACATAATTTTTACTATTAAAATTACTGTTTACAAATTTACTAATACCAACTGATACAATGGAAAAACCAGTTAGTATAAACAAATCGGAAAACAAACTTGTATATTCATTGGAAGGGAAAATAAATTTAAGTGTAATGATTTGTGAAATAGCAATAAAACCAAAACCAGTAATCCAATACAAGATTCCTTTGTAAGATTTATTGGAAAGATATTGTATATAAAGTATAAATAAATTTAAAATATTTATAATACACAATACAAGCTTAAGGGTTACTATATCAATCAACATGCGATCATATTTTAATATTCAAAATTAGGTTTTTTATGGATAATTGCATCATTTTAAACAAAATTAATTATTTCATTGTAATCAATTCCCATGTGGGATTCATCAAAAACACAAATTCCATCTTTAATAACCAAAACTTGTGGCGACAGATGTTCAATATTCCATTTTTGGGCTATTGCGTTTGACACATCGCGGTAGGCAATTAAATCTAAATAATAAGGCGTTACTTTAATATCATCTTGTTCATTATTCCAATTACGTTCCACCCTATTTAATGCACTTGAGCTAATACTACAACGAGTACTGTGTTTAAAAATCATTACTTTACCCAAAAATGAGGCATCGTTAATTTCGGTTAATTGATTGATTTCCGTTAATTTGTTCCATTTCATAACTTTACAAACTTAAAAAAAACAAAAGTGTTTTACTTTAAAGTTTTCCCACAAAAAAAGTTGACCTAAAAGTCAACTTTTTGTTTAAATAATTCCAATAATTAATGGGTTGCAGTATTGCTTTTTAAAAACATACTTTTTAACTTTACGGCAGGAACCCAAATTTTTGATAAAGCATATTTAATGGGATTGTCTTTTTTTACATGCCAAACGGTGGTTCTTGGAGCTTCAAAATTATTTTCATGAATGGTATAAGCATAAGCCGCAATGGAAGTGCGGGCAGTTCCTTTTGGGAAATTGATTGGATCGTAGCCATGTAAAGTGTACGACCTACAATGCATAATAGCCAAACGGTTAAAAGGTACACCAACTTCCGTTTTTACACCAATTCGTTCATCTTCTAAACGCAAATGACCGCCAAAACTTTCTTGCCAATCTTTATTTATATAAAGCAATAAGTTTAAATTACGGAAGAAAATATACGGTTCTCATGAAAATGATAATGAAATAGACTTTGAAGAAACGCCAAGAACGGCTTTAATTACGACACCAACCGATGAAGTGGAGGAATATGATGAGCCAGAAAATAATTATCTTTTTGCAGAAACTAT
>JBGSBN010000233.1:0-5060 GCA_041730515.1 Methylacidiphilales bacterium
CAAAATAGCCGCTCAAGTAATTTTATTGTGCTTATTTTAAGTCAGTTAATTTTAAGAGTATGGATTGCGCAATTTTTTCATAGCTCTCAAAAGTCCAACCGGCAATATGCGGTGATAAAACTACATTTTTGTTGTTTATAAGGTAGTCAAAATCTTTTTGCTGCTGGTTGCTTAGGGTATTTATTTTCTCATTTTCCAATACATCAAAACATGCGCCTTTTATTTTGCTATTGTTCAGATATTCAATTGTTTCAGGCATATTTACTACCTCGCCACGGCACATATTTAGTAGGTAGATATTTTTTTTAAATTGTGTAAAAAAATTTGCATTAATCCAATTTTTGGTTTCGGTAGTGAGCGGAATATGGAGTGATAAAATATCTGCTTCCTCAAAAATTTGCTCCAATTTTGCCTCTTGTGCATTTTGATTTGAGTAGTTTTCCAAATATTTATCATAAACCAAAATTTTTACATCAAAACCGGATAATTTTTTGGCAAATGCCTTTCCTGTGTTTCCAAAACCAATAATTCCTACCGTTTTTCCATTTAATTCATAGCCTCTATTTCCTTCTCTATCCCAAATTTTGTTTCTTACCTCCAAATCGGCTTTGGCCAAGTTGCGCATTAAGCTTAAAAGCATACCCAAAGTATGCTCACCAACAGCATCGGCATTGGCTTGCCCAGCGTTAAAACAATAAATTCCTTTTTGATTGGCTAAACCCAAATCAATATTGTCTAAACCGCTGCCTGCTCGGGCAATAATTTTTAAATTTGGAGCTGCGTTTAAAATTTCTTGGTTAATTAAGGTTTTTGAGCGAACCACCAAAACCTCAAATGGAGCAATTATTTGTAAAATTTCGTTCCTATTAATGGTTGGCAAATAAGTTACTTGGTAACCAATTTTTTCTAAACCATCTGTTAATAAGCTGCTTACATCATCAATTATTAATACTTTCACTAATGCAATAAAGTTATTTTACTATTTAAAATAAATTGATTTATACCACCTATTTGATAATGAGTAATTTATGTAAATAAATTTTACAATCCAATTTTGGATTGGGCCTAAACAAAACTTTTTTTGATTAAATGCTTTATAAAATAAAACAAATAAAATGATTCAACTGCTCACTTCCGATTTTGAAAAACTAGAAAAACAGAAACGCACTAATTTAATCAATTGCCTTTCGGGTTTTAGGGCGGCAAATTTAATTGGCACTATTAATAAAAATGGAAAAAGTAATTTGGCTATTTTTAATTCGGTAAACCATATTGGAGCCAATCCACCATTAATGGGATTTATTCAACGACCGGCAAGCGTAGAAAGGCATACGTATGAAAATATTAAAAATACAGGAAGTTTTACCATTAACCATGTAAACGAAAATATTTACAAACAAGCTCACCAAACTGCTGCCCGATTTGAAGAAAATGAAAGTGAATTTGAAAAAACGGGTTTAACTGAATTTTATTCCAATATAATTAAAGCGCCCTATGTGGCTGAAAGTTTGGTAAAAATAGGATTGATGTTTGAAGAAGAAGTGCTAATTAAATCAAACAACACCATTTTGATAATAGGTAGAGTAGTAGAATTGATTATTAACGAAGATTTTTTAACAGAAGACTATTTACTTGATTTAAGTAAAACCAAAAGTGTGGCGGTGCAAGGATTAGAAACTTATTACAAGGCCGAAAAAATGGCAACTTTGCCTTATGCTAAACCAACTTTGAATATTTTAACCTAATCAAAAATATTTGCCTGCATAATTTGAGTTAATTACTCTTATTTTTTTTAGCTAATATCGAAGCCAAATATGATTTTAGCTTTACGAATATTAGCTGCGCCTTTCGCACTGCTTTATGGATTGATTTTATTTTTAAGAAATTGGTGTTATAGTGCGGGATTATTGCCTGAAACATCGTTTGAATTGCCAATTATTAATGTTGGTAATTTGGCTTTTGGCGGAACAGGAAAAACGCCTCACATTGAATATTTAATAAAATTACTGAAACCAACTCATAAAGTAGCGGTTTTAAGCCGAGGATATAAACGTAAAACCATTGGTTATTTTTTTGCAAGCAATGAAAGTAGCGCCAATGAAATTGGAGATGAACCAAGACAAATAAAACAAAAATTTAAATACGAAATTCACCTTGCCGTTAGCGAAAACAGGGTTATAGGCGTGCCAAACCTGCTTTTTGATGCTGATGATACGGATGTAATTTTATTGGATGATGCCTTTCAACACAGAGCTATCAAAGCGGGATTGAATATTTTATTAACCGATTACCATAATTTATTTACCCAAGATTATTTAACTCCTGCAGGTACTTTACGAGAATACAGAGCAGGTTATAAACGCGCTGATATTATTATTGTTACCAAATGCAATGCCGATTTACAGCAAACTGAAAAAGATAAAATTAAAGAACGAATAAAACCTTTAGCACACCAACAAGTATTTTTTAGCTATCAAAAATATGATGATTTGGTTCCTTATTTTAGCCTAGATACTGAAAATCAAACTTCATTACAAAGCACTGATATATTAATGTTTAGCGGAATTGCTAAAGCTGATAGTTTTGAAAATTATTTAGAGCAAAATGCCCGTAAAGTGCTTACTGCTTGGCGCTTTGGCGATCATCATGATTTTACAAAGGAAGAAATTACCAAACTTTTAGCAGAATTTGACAAATACGAGTCGGAAAATAAAATATTGGTAAGTACCGAAAAAGATGCCATGCGTTTACAAACCGATGAGTTTAAAGATTTGCTAAAAAATTATCCTATTTATTATTTGCCTTTGCAAGTGGCATTTTTCGAAAATGATAAAGAAAAATTTAACCAAACCATTTTAAATTATGTTGAACAAAATAAACGAAGCTACTAATTATATTTTATCAAAAACTGCCATAAAACCTGAAACTGGCATTATTTTAGGAACTGGCTTAGGTGCTTTGGTTAACGATTGCGAAGTGGTAAACACCATCAATTATGAAGATATTCCACATTTTCCAATAAGTACCGTAGAAAGCCATAAAGGCATACTAATTTTTGGCTATTTAAATAAAAAACCGGTAGTAATAATGCAAGGTAGGTTTCATTATTACGAAGGTTACAGCATGCAAGAAGTTACTTTTCCTGTTAGGGTTTTAAAATTTTTAGGAATTACTAAATTATTGATAAGCAATGCAGCCGGTGGATTGAACAGAAATTATCATGTAAGTGAACTAATGCTTATAAACGATCATATTAATTTATTGCCTGAATCGCCATTAAGAGGAAAACATTACCGTGAGTTTGGTGATAGATTTCCTGATATGTGCGAACCATACAGCAAAACATTGCGCGAGCAAGCTTTAAATATTGCAACGCAAAATAATATAAAACTACACGAAGGTTGTTATGCATCGGTGCAAGGCCCTGCATTAGAAACCAAAGCAGAATATAAAATGCTTAGTATAATGGGTGCTGACGCTGTAGGAATGAGTACTGTGCCTGAAGTATTGGTGGCAGTGCAAATGAAATTAGCTGTTTGTGCCATTTCGGTTATTACCGATTTAGGTTTTCCGGAAACTTTAAAACCAGTAAGTTTAGAAAAAATAATTGCGGCCGCTAACAAAGCTGAACCGCAATTAAGTAAATTATTTATGGAATTGGTCTAAGCATTTTATTGCTGCGCAACCTCTTGACTGTAATGGCTTTCTACCTGATTTATTATTTCTAAAATTTCGTCCAATTTGTTTAAAGTAACCAATTTGGTTCTAAACTCTTTAAAATGATTTAAGCCTTTAAAATACGAAGTATAATGTCTGCGCATTTCTAAAATACCTAAACCTTCGCCTTTCCATTCTACGCTTTTGGTTAAATGTTTGCGGCAAACTTCTACTCTTTGGGCAATGGTTGGTGCTTGCAATAATTGGCCGGTGGCCATGTAATGTTTTATTTCGTTAAAAATCCAAGGATAACCAATGGCAGCTCTGCCTATCATGATGCCATCAACCCCATAACGGTTTTTATATTCTACCGCTTTTTGAGGGCTATCAATATCGCCATTACCAAAAATTGGAATTTTTGTATTGGGGTTATTCTTAATTTTTCCAATTAAAGTCCAATCGGCTTCGCCTTTATACATTTGCGCGCGAGTTCTCCCATGAATACTTAATGCAGCAATGCCCACATCTTGAAGTCGTTTGGCTACCTCTTCTACATTTTTGGAGTTTTCGTCCCAACCCAAGCGAGTTTTCACAGTAACGGGCAATTTGGTAGATTTTACTACTGCTTCAGTTAATCGAACCATGAGTTCAATATCTTTTAAAACACCTGCGCCTGCACCTTTACAAACCACTTTTTTTACCGGGCAACCAAAATTAATATCTACTAAATCAGGATTTACTGCATCCACAATTTGAGTAGCCAAGGCCATTGCTTCTTCATCGCCACCAAAAATTTGAATGCCTACTGGTCGTTCATAATCAAATATGTCTAATTTTTTTCTACTTTTTATGGCATCACGAATTAATCCTTCGGATGAAATAAACTCTGTGTACATTAGGTCTGCACCATTATCTTTGCACACAGCTCTAAAAGGCGGATCACTAACATCTTCCATTGGAGCTAACAAAAGCGGAAAATCGCCTAAATCTATATTACCTATTTTTACCAATTACTTATTTTAAAATTATATTGCGCCCACAAAAATAACAAAATGTTTAAGATACCCACATTTGCTTCCAATCCAATCATATTCTTTTTATGGCATTTGCTAATACTTATTGGCATGGTTATAACTTTTTATATTGTTGGCGGGGTACTAGGAATTGGAATGACAAAAACCTTTTTAGGTATCGATTTACAAAGTTCTTTTTATGATATTTTAAATCATCCAAACGAATATCCTCAAGGGGTGCTGGCATTAAAGCTGAATCAAGGACTTATTTCAATTGCCATTTTTATTATTCCAGCATTTTTATTTAGTAAGTCTATTAATCAAAATCCAATTCACTTTTTACACCTAAAACATAAAACTCGATTTTATAATTATTTGTTTATAATCATA
>JBGSBN010000234.1:0-5054 GCA_041730515.1 Methylacidiphilales bacterium
CGCGCACCTCGCCGATCCGGATCGCCACCAACAGCAGGCCAATCTGGTTGGCGACATACGAACGCACGCCCGGGATCTGCTAACAATGCTAACGTTACTGTTAAAAATGATTCAACTAAAACCTTGGTAGTAAGATGGGCGAAATCAAACTCTCCATTCACCTCTTTAGGTTCAATTACATACGAATGGTTAATAACTACATCTACTGGAAATTTTGCTGCTCCTGTTGCAACTATTGCAGCTGGAACTGCTGATACTCTAGTATTAACCGAAAAAGCTGTTTACTCATTATTAGCAAGTGCATCTGTTCCTGTTGATGTAGCTTTAGCAGCTAAATGGACTGTTAGAGCCAAAATTGGTAGCAGTTCTTTACTTTCTAAAGATGTTTTCAATATTAATTTGACTAGAACTGACAAAGGTATTGGATTTAACGAAATTGCCATTGCAAATGCTATTTCATTATACCCTAATCCAGCTAAAGAAAATGTAACTGTTACCATGGATAAAACACAAGCAGTTATTAACCAAGTAAATGTGTTAGATATTACTGGTAAAGTGGTTTTAACTCAAAATGAAGTTTCAACTCACGAAGTAATTTTAAATACTGAAAACTTAACCAAAGGAATTTATTTGGTAAATGTAAAATTAGCTAATGGTGCTAGCGCAACTAAGCGTTTAGCTATCCAATAATTTTAGTTTTAACTAAAATATTTAAAGAGTCTGTAAGTTTTCTTACAGGCTCTTTTTTTTGATATAAATCGTAAAACCCGCAAAATTTGGATATTAGCCATAAAAACACTTACTTTTGCAGCCTAATTGAATTTTATTTAAACCTATAATCGCTAGTGAAAATTGTTGTAATTGGAGGAGGGGCAGCTGGTTTTTTTGCGGCCATCAGTGCTGCTAATGCTAATGCTGAAGCCGAAGTTATTATTTTAGAAAAAACAGCTAAACTTTTACAAAAAGTGAAAATTTCGGGTGGTGGAAGATGCAATGTTACTCATGCATGCTTTGATTTGAAACAATTATCGCAATCATATCCTAGGGGCGAAAAGCACCTTAAGAGCGCCTTTAGCCGATTTTCAACTACCGATACAATTGCTTGGTTTGAAAGTAAAAAAGTGAAGCTTAAAACTGAGCCTGATGGGCGCATGTTTCCAATAACCGACAATAGCCAAACCATTATTGATTGTTTGATGAAAGAAGCTAAAAAGCTTAAAATTCAAATATTAAATAGCAAAGAGGTAAGGCGAATTGAAACCCGCGATACAAGCTTTAAACTTTATATTGCCGATGGTGAAAATATAGAATGTAGTAAAGTAATCGTTACCACGGGTGGCGCTCCAAAAGAGGAACAATTAAATTGGATAAAAACGCTAGGCCACGAAATCATTGAGCCTGTTCCTTCCTTATTTACTTTTAACTTACCTAATAATCCCTTAAACGAGCTTTCGGGCATTGCAGTAAATCCTGTTAAAATTAGAATTCCTGAACTTAAGCTTGAAAATACTGGTCCAATAATGATTACGCATTGGGGTTTAAGTGGCCCATCTATATTGCGATTATCAAGTTTTGGCGCACGTTTAATTGCAGAAAAAAATTACAAATTCGAAATTCAAATTAGCTGGCTTAATGATAAAAAAGAAGAGTCGTGCAGAAATGAATTAATGAATATAAAAGCAGCAAATCCTAACCGTCAGGTTAATAATTTATTTCCATTTAAATTACCTGCCCGCTTATTAGATTTTTTATTTGAAAAAAGCGAAATCAACTCAAAATTAAATTGGGCAGAAATTAGCAAAGATCAAGTGAATAAGTTGGTTCAAGTGCTTCTTTACGATACTTACCAAATTGAAGGAAAAACTGGATTTAAGGAAGAGTTTGTTACCTGCGGAGGCATTAATTTAAACGAAATTGATTTTAAAAATATGCAAAGTCGTAAAATAAAAGGTCTTTTCTTTGCTGGAGAAGTGCTTGATATTGATGGTATTACTGGTGGCTTTAATTTTCAAGCAGCTTGGACTACTGGTTTTCTTGCTGGAACTGGTGCTGCAGCGGTTTAAGTTAAATTTTATTAATTGGCTAATTAGCCATTCCCATTTTGTTGTTTCATGCCCTCGTTAAAGCAAAAACGACAACGAGCCTCGTAAGTATTATGTTCGCCTAACATCACTAAACTATTGTTATTTATTTTTCGGTAACTGTGTGTTGCAATATCGCCACAAACCATACAAATGGCATGTACCTTTGTTACATATTCGGCTATGGCCATTAATGCAGGCATGGGGCCAAATGGCTTACCTAAATAATCCATGTCTAAACCGGCTACAATTACTCTTACGCCTTGTTCGGCCAATTTTTCGCAAACATAAATTAACTCTTGGTCAAAAAATTGGGCCTCGTCAATTCCAATAACTTTAGCCTCTCCACACATCAATAAAATATTGAGCGATGATTCAATTGGAGTAGATGGAATGGTGTTTTGATTGTGCGAAACAACCTCTGTTTCATTGTATCGAGTATCAACCGAAGGTTTGAAAATTTCAACTTGAAGGTTGGCAATTTTTGCCCTATTTAATCTGCGAATTAATTCTTCGGTTTTGCCCGAAAACATAGAGCCACAAACTACTTCAATCCAGCCTTTTCTTTTATCGGTATGCGCACGAGGTTCAATAAACATAGAAAGCGAAAGTAATAATTTTATTTTTAAACCAATGCCATTTAATAGGCTATTTAAATTTTTTGGGTCAAATAGCTGCCATTTAAAAATAAATAATTGGTTAATAACACATGTTTATTATTAATTATTGTTTCCTGTTGCATTTAATGTAATTTTTGTACTATGAATTCCATTCAATTAATAAGTAAAATAAATGCTAGAATAGAAGATTTAGCCATGCTAAGTCATGAAGTGTTGCAACCTAATAATGAGCTGAGTAATATAGAGAAAGAGGTTTTGAAAAGAACTTGTAGCGATTTGTTTGAGTTAGTACTAAAATTAAAAACAAGTAATGATTTAAGCGATGAACACTTTGCATTGAAAGAAAATATTACGCAAGAGATTAGAAAAGAGGAATTAAATTTTAAAGAAATAATTGCAAATAAAATTATTAGCGAAGAAGTAACTATTAATACTTTGGCCGAAACAAATTTGGCAGAAGAGAAGCAAATTGAAACGTTGGTGAATCCAATTATTAATGCTCCTGTTGAAGATATAGTGGCACCTATTAATGAGCAAGTAGAGGTGCAAGAACTTATAGCGGAGGTTCCACAAGTACCGTTATTTAGTTTTAGTCAGGAACTAGAGGTAGAAGAAAAGGAATCGTTAATTATAAATGTGGAGCCAATTTTGGAGGAGCCAGTGAAAGTAATGGAGGTGCCGGAAGAAAGTCCTGTTGTAGATATGCCAACAGTGGAGCCTGAAAAAATTAAGGAAGAACCAATTGAAATGGAGGTTATTACTCCAAATTTATCTGATGTAATTACTGAAACTGCTCCAGAATTTATGGAAAGTGTGATATTGCCTATTGTCGCTCCTGTTATGGAAATAAAGCCCGTAATAGAGGAGCCTAAACCAATTGAACCAAAACCAATAGTGGAGGAACATACTAGTAAACCTAATCCGTTTTTTAGCATTGGCAAAACAGTTATGCCATCATCGGAGCCAAGTTTAAATGAACGCATTGCGCAAAAAATGGATGGTTTTCAGTTTTCGGAAAAAATTGTGGAGCCTAAAATTGATAGTTTAAAAACAGCCATTTCGCTTAATAAAAAGATTGCCTTTGTAAACGAATTATTCAAAGAAAATGTGGTGGAATACGCCAAATCAATTGATAAAATTAACAACGCTAATGGCTTAAATGAGGCCTTGTTATTTTGGGGTGAAATGAAAATAGCTCATAATTGGAACAATGAGAACCCTTTAGTAAAAGATATGGAGAAATTAATTCAGCGCAGATTTAGCTAAGAGCATTTTCTTTTCAAACAAGAAAGATCGAACCACATAGAGGATAGAAACATAGCTTATTAACTATGTCTCTATGTTCTGTGTGGTTTTATTTTATACCTAATTCAGGTTTTAAAAATTTAGCTGTATGGCTTTTAGGTTCGTTGCAAATTTGTTCAGGTGTGCCTTCGCACAATATTTGCCCGCCATATTTACCTCCTTCGGGTCCTACATCTATAATATGGTCTGCTACTTTTATAATGTCTAAATTGTGCTCAATAACTAAAACAGAGTTTCCTTTTTCAACCAATTTATTAATTACATCAAGCAGCACTTTTACGTCTTCAAAATGCAAACCTGTACTTGGTTCATCTAAAATATAAAATGTATTTCCAGTATCGCGTTTACTTAATTCGGTAGCTAATTTTACCCTTTGCGCCTCGCCACCACTTAAAGTAGTGCTTTGTTGACCTAGCGTTATATAACCCAAACCTACATCGTTTAATGCTTCTATTTTGCGTAAAATTTGTGGGGTGTTTTCAAAAAATTTAACTGCATCTTCTATCGACATGTCCAACACATCGTTAATAGATTTGCCTTTAAACCTTACCTCTAATGTTTCGCGGTTATAACGTTTGCCATTGCAAGTTTCGCATTTAACATATACATCGGGCAAAAAGTTCATTTCAATAGTGCGCATACCTGCACCTTGGCAAGTTTCACAGCGGCCACCTTTTACGTTAAACGAAAATCTTCCAGGTTTATAACCTCTAATTTTTGACTCAGGAAGAGCTGCATATAAATCTCTGATATTTGAAAAAACCTCAACATAAGTAGCAGGATTACTACGCGGTGTACGCCCAATTGGCGATTGGTCAATTTCTATAACTTTGTCAATATGCTCAATGCCTTTAAACTCTTTATAAGTCAAAGGTTTTTGATGTGAATTGTAAAAATGCTGACGTAAAATGGGATATAAAGTTTCGTTAATTAAACTAGATTTTCCGCTACCACTTACACCAGTAACACATATTAATTTGCCTAATGGAAACTCTACAGTTACGTTCTTTAAGTTATTGCCCGTGGCACCTTTAATTACTAATTTTTT
>JBGSBN010000235.1:0-5054 GCA_041730515.1 Methylacidiphilales bacterium
ATCACTACCTGGCATCCCACCCCAAACTCACCCCCAGCGCACACATAATCCTGCATAGCTGTCTCTAGGGTGGGGTCAACCTGCACTAACCTCGCGGCGGAAGAGCTCTCTAAAACCATAATGAGGGCGGCGAAGCAGGCGAGGCCGAGTCCCAGGCCTGAAAGTTCAACTACCACGCGGAGACTCTCGGGGCTCTTGTCAGCGAGCTGGCAAAGTAAGCTATAAACCCTCGTACAGCCCCCGAGGCTTGCGGTCACGGCATCAGGCGCCGAGCCTACAGATGCGGGTGCGCCTCCCAAGAGGGCCGCGATGCCAGCGTGAGTTTGAGCCGATGCCGCCGTGGGTGGTCCGAGGACGGGCATCAAAGGGGGCAGCGCCTCTAACTTTACTCAAGCTGACCAAAAATTTGAAATTGGAAAAGCCTTAATGCTAAACGAAGGAACTGATGTAAGTATTTTTGCAACAGGACATTTGGTTTGGAAAGCAATTGAAGCTGGACATATTTTAGCTGAAAAAGGAATTAATGCTGAAATTATAAATATACATACCATAAAACCTCTTGACGCTACTGCAATTTTAGCAAGTATAGCTAAAACAGGCTGCGCTGTTACAGCCGAAGAACACCAAATGAATGGTGGCTTAGGCGATAGTATTTGCCAATTATTGGCCATTAATAATCCTACTCCAGTAGAAATGGTGGCGGTTAACGATAGTTTTGGCGAAAGTGGAACACCAGACCAATTGATGGAAAAATACGGCTTAACGGCTAATGCCATTGTAGAAAAAGCACTAAAAGCCATTTCAAGAAAAAAGTAATTGTTTAACCTTAAAAGTTAATAAAAAAGAGGTTGTTTTCGTTATTGAAAACAACCTCTTTTGGTTTATTAGTAATGGACTAGTTTAAATTTTATCTCAATGGTAAAACCACCTTATTAATAACATGCACCACACCATTTGTAGCTTGAATATCGGCTGTAGTAACAGTAATATCAGTTACTGAACCACCGTTAAACTTTACACCCGTAGTGGTATTAAAAGTTAATTCTGTATTGGTATTTAACGTAGTTGCCTTATTGCCATTTTTTATTTGTGATGATCTAACTTGAGTACCTAATACGTGCGATGTTAAAATAGGTGTTAATTGCTCTTTTGTAAAGTCTTCCAATTTAAAATTAATCGCGCTAAATGCATCATTTGTTGGCGCAAACACTGTTAATGCAGGAGCATCTTCCAATGTATTTACTAATTCTGCTTTTTCTAAAGCTCCTACTAATGAAGTAAATGCTGGATTGTTTACAGCAATATCTACTACTGTTTGAGGGTTTAATGGCGCATCGATAACATGAATAATTCCATTGCTTGCAGCAATATCAGCAACTACTACATTTGCCTCATTATTTAATTTTACTGGATTGTTAGCTGTGCGTAACGAAACACCATTGCCATTTACCAAATATAAAGTTCCTACATAAGCATTAGGCACTTCGGTAGATTTTACTTTTAAACCTAACACATGGTAAAGTAAGGCATTTTTGATTTCAAGAATTAAGTCAGGATCTGTAATTGCATTGATAAACTCAACACTTACACCTTCTTTTCTAAATGCAGTGTTATTTGGCGCAAAAACAGTGTAGGTTCCTGCGTTGGATAAAGTTTCTTTTAAACCTGTTTTGTCTAATGCTGCTACTAAAATAGTGAAAGTGGTATCTGCTTTTGCAATTTCGTAAATACTTTTTGCAGCAGGAGTAATAGGTGTTGGAGTAGTTTTGTCCTCATCTTTTTTGCATGAAGATAATAATACTGCACCAAAAGTTAAGCCTAATAAGGCTGTTTTAAAAATGTTTGTTTTCATTTGTTTTTTATGTTTAGTTAAGTAATACTCGTTTAACACAATTAACAAATGATAAGTTTTGAAATTAAAAATCCGTGACAATTATTTTACGAAAATTCGCTAAAACTTTGTCAATTTATTAATATTTACTAAATATTTATTCATTCACAAACTATTATAATATAAAAAATGTTCAACAGTTTTTTAACCAAACCGTCATTCCATAAAGCATGCCTTGCGATTAAAACCTTTCCATTAGCGACCCAATCTTTTAGCAAGGAAGATGCTTCCAGCATGACGTCTTTTCATTTTCATTGGTTGTTTTAAGTTTTCCCTCCATGGTCTATGAATAAAAATCAGTTACTAATTGCTATGTAACATATTCACAAAGAAAGAAGCATCCAACAAGACGTTTTTTTCTGTTTACCGTTGCTCGTTTTTCGTTGTCCGTCTATGGTCAATGGTCCTTCGTCCATAAACAAGAAGCCAATTACTTACCCCAAAAGATTAGTACAAATACTACAAAAATTATAGCCTGTTAAAATCAAAATTAAATTGTTTTAGGATCAGGGAATATTTACTGCTGTTTTAAAAAAATAGCTTGCATTTATGTTTGTAAAATTTACTTTTATAAAATGGTAAACAACAGAAAACAAAAAAATATTATCCTTAGCATTATTATGCTAATCCTATTTTGTTATCCCATTTTTACCATATTTAATAAGCAAAAATTAGTTGGGACTATTCCCTTACTTTACGTTTATATTGCAGTGGCATGGATTATTGCATTGTTTCTATTAATAATAGCAGCCGAAGCAAAGCCCACAAACAAAGTGAAAAAACTAAAAGACGAATAATGCTGTCATTATTATATGCTCTTTACTGTACCTAGTATAACTATTTGTCGTAGTCTGTTTTGCTAAAAATCGCTAAAAAAGAAAAGAGTATCATTAATAGTGCTTATGTGTATGCTTTGTCTTTATGCATGTATTTAACCGCTTGGACTTATTAAAGTAGTGTGGGCAAACCTTCTCTCAACGGAATTAGCTTTTTAACCAATTACATTAGCCAACTACAATGGCCGCATTTTTACTGTAATTCGTAAAGTTATTCGCATTACCAAAGCGCAGCGCATTAATAGCATTGCCGACTTTGTTTCTACACATTATGTCAAAAATGCCTGTTTTGCAGCTGTTTTAAGCATTTTTTTATCATTTAAGGGTGCTTCTTATACTGCTTTGCAATTAAAAGCCTTTGCCATTTGTTTTGATATTTTAACCAATAATACCTTATACTTTTCGTTGTCTCTTGCCATTTTTTTGACTAGCACTTCATATTGGTATCATATTTCTCAAACATGGAAGACCTTGAATCGTTAACAGAAAGAGCGCGGAAACTAAGCAGTAGAAAATTTGGAATTGCTTTTACCTAGGTTATTAAATTGTAAAATAATAAAAAATACTTGCTAATTAACTGAATTTAAATACTTTTACATTTCTATTATAAACTTAAAACAAAAAATTATGTCAGAAATTAAAGGAAAAGTTAAAACCATTATTATGGACAAATCATCGGCACCAAGCGATACTATAACACTTGGCCCTGATTTAAGTTACGATGCCAGCAATGTGCAAGTGGCAGTTGATGCCATTAACTCGGAATTTAGAACAAACTTGACAGCGGAACAATTTCTAAGTTTTCAAACCATTGGCCAAGTTGGCGATTATGTGGCTAGTTTAGTTCCATAATTAATCCGATTTATTGGTAACTAAAAAAGCTCGACTTGAAATTCAAATCGAGCTTTTTTGTTATAAAAATTATATCATTATTTGCCCACTTGGGTAGCCATTACTATTCGTATCTTTAATCGCGTTCCTATTGAAAGAATGTCGACCAATTCCTGAACACTTAAGGTAGCATCCATTCTTAGTACAATGGTTGGATCTTCTATTCCTGCTGTTTTAGTTTTAAGGGTTTGTTCTAAAGTGGGATAGTCAACTAATTCTCTATCAAAATAATACTCTTTATGTTCGTTTACCGTTAACGAAAACTGTTTCTTATTCAGTGTTTGGCCTTTTTCTGCCTTTGGCAATAATACTTTTATTACATTGGGATTAGCAATGGTTGAAATAATTAAAAAGAAAAGCAAGAGGAAAAACATAATATCGTTGAGCGAGGAAGTAGCCACTTCAGCCTCAAACTGCTTTTTTTTGCGTAATTTCATTGTTTGGTTTGGTTAAAAACTAGCTATCTAAAATATCAATAAAATCAACGGCTGTGCGCTCCAATTTAGCATTAAATTTGTCAATCATGCCATTTAAAAAATGGTAGCCAGTATAAGCCACAACACCTACTATTAAACCCGAACCTGAGGTAATCATTTTTTCGTATAAACCACCAGCAATTAAACCAATACTAATATTATCGCTTACCGAAATATTATAAAAAATTTTGATAATACCCGAAATAGTTCCAATAAAACCAAGCATTGGCGCTACACCAGCAATAATACCTAACCAATTGATATTTTTTTCTAAAATACCAGCTTCAATACTTGCCATACTTTCAATGCTACTTTCAATATCTTTTATAGGTTTACCTATTCTCATTACTCCTTTTTCAATAATGCGGCTAATTGGAGAATTTACTCTTTGGCAATAAGCACGAGTTGCTTTTAAATCGCCTTTGGCCAATAAGTCCTTAATATTATTTAGAAAATTTACTTCCAATTTAGATGCATTTCTAATATACACAAAACGCTCTATAATAATGTAGATAGTAATTATTGAAAGTAATCCAATTGGAATCATTACCGCTCCACCTTTAAAAATTAACTCTAAAAAGTTTAAACCTTCTTGTGTATTTTCCATAGCTAAAATATTTAAATATTAATCAAACGAAAGTACTTGCACTTTATTTTACTATTTGCAACAGTTATAAACACTATGTATAAATTTTAACTTATAATTCTAAAAAACTGTTCAAAGTACACAATTATTTATAAACCCATAAAAACGAGGTTTATTGCCTTAAAAAAATGCCTGATTTTTACAACAAAACTATAAACTATTGATTTTCAGAGATTTTAAAATCTTTGCATTTAAGTACTCAAAACATATATTTGCGCTCCTTTGAAGTTTTAATAACAACTAATTCTTTAAAGGAACTGCTGTTAAGTGTTAGTAACCTTATAATCAGCAATTTAACTAATAAACTAAATAGA
>JBGSBN010000236.1:0-5053 GCA_041730515.1 Methylacidiphilales bacterium
GTATTTCCGCTAGTTCCCTCTATAATAGTTCCGCCAGGTTTTAATCTTCCATCGCGTTCGGCATCTTCTATCATTTTCAGTGCCATTCTATCTTTTATACTGTTACCAGGATTCGATGTTTCGATTTTTGCTAATACAGTGCAAGGTAAGTCTTTAACTATATTATTTAGCTTTACCAAAGGGGTGTTACCAATGGTTTCTAATATGTTGTTTTTCCACATGGCGGCAAACTTAGCAATACTATGCTTGATTACAAAGCAATTTGTAAACTGTATTAACTGATTACTGTTTATTAATGTCAAAATCTGCTAATCACATCGTCTTTTATTTTGGAATGTTTAAAATCATGGTAAAATCCTCCACTCCTACTAACTCAATTAGCTCAATTAACTCAATTAACTCAATTCAACTAGTCGCTCAAACGAAAAGCACTATAAATGCTCTTCAATTTGTTTTTGTTCTTGCTCTATTTTGCGTTCTAACTCTTCGGCTTTACGTTCCATTTCCTGTTCTTTTTGCTCTAACTCTCGCTCTAGTTTTTCTTTCTTTTCTTCCATTTCGCGCTCCTTTTGCTCTATTCTTTGTTCCAGTTTTCGTTGTTTTCTATCATCACTATTTTCAAAATCTTCCATTTTTTTCATACTAAACCAAAACTTGGTTGGATTTTCGTTTTTATGAATAAATCCAAAAGCTTGCTGAGCAGTTTTATTGGCATAAAAAGTATTATTGGCTTTAAGGTAAAACTTAACTTTAGCCTTTTGGAATTTAAACTTATAAGGTTTAGCTAAAAAATAGTGGCTTGGAAAAATAATGGAATCGTTGCTTATGGTAAAACCAATTTGCATTGGACTTGCACTCGCTCCCTCCTTAACAACTGATCCTTTATACTTTCTTATTATTTCATAAGTTGCTTTATCTTCCAATGTTTTTACAATTTGATATTCTATAGGAATAAACATCCCGCTATCGCATAACTGAATTTTTAAATCATTTTGACTAAAAAACTCAATGCTTTTACCTGTATTTACCTCTTTAATAATTATTTTTAAGGAGTCAGTTTGAGGTAAAAACTCAATGCTATTATCAGTGCTATCTAGCAATTTATAATAATCAGGAATGGTAGTTAAGCCACTATAAACCAGCAAACCAATACCTAAAAAGAAAGTAAAAATTAAACCCGAACCAGTATATTTTATATGAATATTGGCTTTAAAAGCAAACTTGGCAATAACTACCAATAAGAATAAAATAGGCGAAAATAAAACCAATAAAACTCCTGTTACCATTAAACTCAAATTTTCGTCAAGCGGAAAAGTTTCGGCTAAAAAATCATACACATTTGAATCGGTAAATAAATTAAACATACCAGCTGTAAAGAAAAACGAAACAATCAAAATGCCGATTAATATCAAGGCAATACCTGCAATAATTATTTTAAAAATGCTTCTAATTATACCCAATTGCTCATTGTTTTGAGCCACATATTGCGTATTGGTGTTTATTTTAGTTTTTTGAAAATCGGTATAAGCCATTGGAATAATTAGCCACGCTAAAAAATAACCTAATATAGAAAACCCGAATACAAAAATTCCAATAAAAAACGCCAATCTAACTACCCAAATTTCTATTCCAAAGTGAACGGCCAAACCGCTACAAACACCACCAATAGCTTTGGTTTCCTTAATTCTAAATAACTTATTGGGGTTATTAAATTCATAGTTTTTAATATCTTCGGCTTGCGCTCCTGTGGCTTTTGGAACAAAAATCCATAAAATAAAATAGGCGAATACACCTGCGCCAAAAAAGAATAATGAAACCACAAAAGCAAAACGCACCAAACTAGCATCTAAGTTTAAATAATAAGCCAATCCACTACAAACACCACTTAAGCTTTGGTTAAAAGCACTGCGCCTTAATTTTTTATCAATAATTCGATTCTCGGTATTATTACCAAAAGTTTGTTCATTTTCGATAGTTTGTTTGTGTTCATTTTTACTATTGGTTAATTCCTCAATGGTGCCAACCGTTTTTATCACTTCGTCAATATGAAAAGCAATAACCACATCGGTTTGATTAGCTGTCAACTGAATAGTTAGTAACTCTGCAATCCTAGCTTCTATGTCGAGTACAATTTCGGCATCATTTTTAAAACTAGTTTTTAAAGCCAACATGTAAGCATTTAATTTTTCGTAAGCTTCATTGTTTAACGTAAAGGTAGTTTTGTTTAAATTTATTTTTATAGATTGAATCATAATGCAATATTTTTATTTTTTGATAATGGTATTTACTGAGTTTACTAAATCGGTCCACGATTGATTAATTTCTAACAAAAACTTTTGTCCATTGGCTGTTAGTTGGTAGTACTTTCTAGGTGGTCCGCTATTACTTTCAAACCAATTGTAAGTTAATAATTCTTCGTTTTTTAAACGGGTAAGAAGCGGATACAAAGTACCTTCAACTACTATTAAATTTGCTTTTTTTAGTTCGGTTAAAATATCACTTGCGTATACCTCACCCCTACTTATTATAGAAAGAATACATAACTCGAGTATTCCTTTTTTCATTTGCGCTTTACTGTTTTCAATATCCATTTATTAAATATTATGCCACAAAACTAAACATAAATAGGTACTATGCAATACATAGTATCAATTTATTTTACCTTTTAAACTGTTTTAGCGCCTCTATTATATTTATTTATCATTAATAATAGTTTTAAGCAATTACAAATCATGGTTTTATATAAATTATTATTTAAAAATAAAAACATACACTTTATGTGAGTATTTATTAATTTGCCAAAAACAATTTTAAACAAATGATACTAATTGCAGATAGTGGTTCTACCAAAACAGATTGGGTAATTATTAATAAGGATAATAGTTACCGAATGACTTTTCATACCATTGGATATAATCCATATTTTATTGACAGTGAAGCTATTTACTATTCGTTAAGCGAAAATTTATTAAAAGATTTAGATGGAACATCTATTTCGGAAGTTTATTTTTATGGCGCAGGTTGTTCTACTCCAGAAAAAAAAGACATAGTGAGAAAAGCTTTAACAAGAAGTTTTCCTAATGTTCCTAATATTTTTGTTGGCCACGATTTGCTAGCTTCGGCAAGGGCATTATTAGGCAAAAACAAAGGTTTTGCAGCCATTTTAGGAACTGGTACTAACTCTTGTTTGTACGATGGTTACGATGTATTCCATAATATAGATTCGCTAGGTTATTTAATGGGCGATGAAGGAAGTGGAAGTTATATTGGTAAAAAAATATTACGCGATTTTATGCGTGGTAACTTACAACCCGAATTGCAAGCAAGGTTTAAAGAGCGTTTTCAAATTGAAGACAATGAGCAAATTTTCACAACCTTATATAATACCCAGTTTCCAAACCGCTATTTGGCTAGTTTTTGTAAATTTGCCGATGAGTATGTTTCGCATCCTTATATAAAAAATAAAGTGCGCGATGGCTTTAGGGATTTCTTTAAAAACCTAGTAGTAAAATATCCTAATTATAAAGAATATTCATTCAATTGCGTAGGTTCGGTAGGTTTTGTGTTTAAGGAGATATTGGAAGAAGTAGCACTTAGTTACGATATGAAAGTTGGTAAAGTTATCAAATCGCCAATGGACGACTTAATTCAATTCCATTTAGATGAAACGAATAAGGCTTAATTAAATAGTATTTAAACATAAAAAAAGCTACTTCTAAATGAAGTAGCTTTTTTTGTATCAATAATTTACGATTGGGCTTGTTTATAATTATACCAATTGTATTTACAAAATACTATAAAACTATTTTGAAAATAATTCCGATAAATCGGAAGTTAATGCCGCTCCCATTAAATTATTGGACTAGAAAGAATTTATAAGCGGTATAAATAGCATTAGTTTTTAATAATGCGCTTGGTAATTACTTTTTGTCCATTGTTTATTCTAATAAAATAAATACCATTGCTTAAAGCTGAAGTATTAATAGTAGCTTTATTACTATTTACAATTTCCATTAATTTCACTTTTCCTGTTACATCAATAATTTCAGCATTTTCAATCATGGTTGGACTGTTAATTACCAAATTATCGTTAAATGGATTTGGATTTAAATCAACTAAAATCTCATCGTTGCTAACTTTAACTATGTTTGAGTATTCAAATTTACCATCAAAATCAATTTGTTTCAATCTGTAAAATGCACTTGATTGATTAGCATCTGTAAAACTATATTTATTGATACTATTTGAGTTTCCATTACCTTTAACAAAACCAATCGTTTCAAAATTTTCACCATCTGTACTTCTTTCTACCTCAAATCCTTTGTTATTGGTTTCGCTTGCAGTACTCCAGTTTAATTCAGTTTGGTTATTGTTTAAACTAGCAGAAAAATTTACAAGTTTAACAGGAAGTGGAGCATCAGTTGATAAAATACTAACAACTCCTCTTCTTAATACTGAAGTTGTGTTAGCTCCACTTGGCCAAATTCCGTTTAATGATGTACTTGGAAAACTTACAACATTTAAGTTATTTCTTAATTCTAACCTTTGGATACCGCTTGTATTGTTTGCACCAATCGGGATTAATAATGCATAATCACCTGCAACCACATTTGTCCCACCTTTAAGGATTGAATCAATTGAGGCTGGTAATTCATTATTGGAGAGTTGGTTGTAAGAATGTCCACGTATTAATCCAACAGCGATAGGATCACCAGTTCCTAAAGTATTCGAATAGGCGCAAACAAATTTTCCTGCTCCTCCTACTTGAGCATTACCTTGAATATATGCCCCATCATCGGTTGTTGCAACTGTTAGTGGAGTAACTCCAATATCTAATGCGGTTAATGTTTTTGTACCTACAAATGAAGGGGCAGACGGCATTGCTCCTCCTGTGGCAATAATGCCGTACCTAATGTTATGCAATGTGCCGGGTAAAAATCTACCACCTGTACTATTTCCTGTTGGTTGTATTACGGCCCAAATAGGACCAGAATTTCCACTACTATTAGCAGTAAATGCTCCTGTCAAATTGCCAGTACCACCGAATACTGAA
>JBGSBN010000237.1:0-4966 GCA_041730515.1 Methylacidiphilales bacterium
TGTAAAACCAATGCACGTTTTGCAAGTAGGTGGTGCTTTTCATTCACCATTAATGGAACCTGCTCGCCAAGAATTAGCCGAAGCAAATATAAAAACCCAATTTAATGAGCCAATTTGTCCAATTTACCAAAACTATGTAGCTAAAGCTGTTAGCAATGTTGAAGAAATTAAAACCAATTTGGGAGCTCAGTTAACTGCCCCTGTTAAGTGGACTCAATCTGTTTTAGCTATGGTAAATGATGGTGCAACCAACTTTTACGAGTGTGGCCCGGGTACAGTTTTGCAAGGATTGGTTAAGAAAATATCAAAAGAGACCGCTGCTCAAAGTGTATAGTCGCTAAATGTATTAATTTTCATGTAACTAGTCATAAAAAGGCGTACTTATTAACATTTTGTTGTTTAAAACCCATTTATTTATTATTATTGTGTTATCCTTTAGTTAACAAATAATGACATTTATAAGTAGCAAAAAATTTTATGGTTTTATTTTATTCTTATTTTTTTCAATCAATATCAATGCTCAAATTTTTGATGGTTTAAGGCTTGGTGGTGGCATTGGTAAAAGTATTTATTGGGGTACACAAATGGACTTTGTATTTAGTACCAATACTTATGGTAAAAGTGAATTGAATAATGGGTATAATTTTCAAATTTATAAAACAATTAATCGTACTTCAGAGATTGGATTTAGGTATTTAAATACCGAATTATGGTCATTTAAATCCAAAAACACGCTAGCATTAAATGCACATGTTGATGAATTTTCGATTATTTACCAATACAGTTTAAATAATAATATTGATTTATCGTCAAGTCCAGTAACAATTAACCTTGTGGCAGGGTTAGGATTAATAACCTTTAAGTCAATTTTTTATTCCATAAATTCACCAAACGATTTTAGTGCGATTTACAGTAGTGTAGGTTATGGAAATGAAATCGGAGATGCTTCCACAAAAAAGGAACCAAATAAAGTGACTGCTATTGAAGGAATTGCAGGAATCAATCTAGGAGTAAGGTTATTTCCTAATTTATCCTTGTATTTAGAAAATAGCTTTACGCTTAGTGGATCAAATAAGATTACAGGTAACTTATTAACAAACAGTTCAATACCAGCCAACGGTTATACTTATCACGCCCTTTCTTTGTATTTAAATTTTGGTAATCAAAAAGGAAAAATTCGCTGTCCAAGGTTTTAAAATTCTCTTTAAGTTGACGTCAAATTGATTTAAAGGTTTTATGTATAATTTATAGTTATTGAAAGTTAATATAATTATTACTATAATTGTAGAGTTATAATTATAAGAAATTGTGTCAAAAATAAATTTTAAATTTTTCATTACTGTTAATCTATTGCTTTTTACTTTTAAATTGGCTTCTGGCCAATTTGTTAATAATTTAAGGCTAGGTGGAGGTATTGGGTTTAGCCTTTATTTGGGCTCTCAAATGGATTATACCATCGCCTTGAATACATATGGAAAAAGTGAACTTAATTCTGGATTACATGGTCAAATATTTTATACAATAAATGATAGACACGAAATTGGAATAAGGGCTTTAACCACTGAACTTTGGTCGTTTAAATCAGAAAATTATTTGGGTTTAAATGCAAAAATCAATGACGTATTTTTGGTACATCAAATGAGTTTAAATAAAAATACCAGAATTGATAACCAAAAATTTACATTTAATACAGTGTTTGGTATAGGTGTTATTTATTATAGATCAATGTTTTACACCGCTAATCCAGCTACCCAGCAAATAAAGCAATTTAGTAGTGTTGGTAATGGGGTTACAGAAGTTTCTTCTGGTTTAATTATTCCTGAACAGCGACCAACTATTGCGGGTATGGTTGGTTTTAATATTGGTTATAGACTCAATAGATTTATGACTGCTTACTTAGAAAACTCAATTACCTTAAGTGGTTCTAATAAAATTACAGGTAACTTGTTATTAAAATCAAACTTGCCAAACAATGGCTATTCGTTTCATTCATTAGGTTTATACTTTAATTTGGATGTAAGGAAAAGTTCACTTAAATGCCCACGTTTTTATTAATCTAAAAAAAAGCCCAATTGAACTAATTCAATTGGGCTTTTTTATAAATTATTTTACCAAGCTATAACACCAAGTTTACAATTTTTCCTTTTACAAAAATTACTTTTTTAGGTGTTTTGCCTTCTAACCATTTTTGTACCAATTCGTCAGCTAATACAGCGGATTCAATTTCTTGTGCAGTAGCTTGCAAACTAAAAGTTAAATTCATGCGGTGTTTTCCGTTTATTGATATTGGATAACTGAACTCATCTTCTACCAAATATTCGGCATTAAACGCAGGGAAACTAGCCTTTGTTATGCTTGTTTCATTGCCTAATTGATGCCAAAGTTCTTCGGCAATATGAGGAGCGTATGGCGAAAGTACAATTAACAAATCTTGTAAAATAGCTTGCTTATTGCATTTCAAATCGGTGAGCTCGTTTACACAAATCATGAAGTTAGAAACAGAAGTATTGAACGAAAAGTTCTCAATATCGTCTGCTACTTTTTTAATGGTTTTGTGCAATGCTTTTAGCTCGGCTTTGGTTGGTTCATCTTGGTTAACTATAAACACTCCTTCATTGTTATAAAACAAACGCCAAAGTTTTTTCAAAAATCTGTGAACACCTTCAATTCCGTTGGTATTCCATGGTTTGCTTTGCTCCAAAGGACCTAAAAACATTTCATACAAACGCAAAGTATCAGCACCATAATCCGCTACAATATCATCAGGAGTTACCACATTGTATTTAGATTTTGACATTTTTTCAACTTCGCTTCCGCAAATGTATTTGCCTATATTTTTATCTATAGTTGGATTGCCATTTTCATCTTCTAAAATGAATAATGCGTCATTATAATATTCTCTCCAATTTCTGAAAGCATCAAGATTCAAAACATCATTTTTTACAAAATTTACTTCAACATTAGTACTTTGAAACTTTGCATCAATTATAGGATTACGATCAATTGTCAATTCAGAAGTTATGTTATGGTTCTTAAATTTTATTTTAGATGCTTCGATGTATATGTTTTCGATTTTTGTAATCTCATCTTCTTTTAATTCTTTATTTATTATTTTATGATGAATATTTTTTGAAACGAAAAGAGCAACATCTTCAGAATCACCTTCAGAATATTTAACTAATAATATATGTTTATAAACAAAACTGCTTCTACCTTGTATCATCCCTTGGTTAATCAACTTTTTAGCTGGTTCATCACATGGAATTAATCCTAAATCATATAAAAATTTAGTCCAAAAACGCACGTATAATAAATGGCCCGTGGCATGTTCGCTTCCGCCCAAGTATAAATCTACTTGCTGCCAATAATCAGCTGCTTGTTTGCTTACAAACTCGCTGTTATTTTTATTATCCATATAGCGTAAAAAATACCAACTGCTTCCTGCCCATCCTGGCATGGTTGAAAGTTCGTATTCATACTCGCCTTTGTATTTCCAATCTTTGGCTCTGCCCAAAGGTGGTTCGCCTGTTTCGGTTGGTAAAAATTTATCAATTTTTGGCAATTCCAAAGGCAACTCATCGTAGTTTAATACATACGGAATATTGTTTTTATAATAAACCGGAATAGGTTCTCCCCAATAGCGTTGGCGACCAAAAATGGCATCGCGCAAGCGGTAATTGGTTTTTCCTTTTCCATATCCTCTACTATCAATTTCATGAATGGCTCGTTTTATTGCCTTTTTCACTTCCAATCCATCCAAAAATTGAGAATTGATTATAGTGCCTTCTTTTGAATCGTATGCCTCTTGTAAAGACGTTGAATTATCATTGTTAGACGTTGCGTGCAACGTCTCTACGTTTGGTTTTATTACTTGGTTAATTGGTAGATTGAAATGTTTGGCAAATGCAAAATCTCTGGTATCATGAGCAGGAACAGCCATTACAGCTCCAGTTCCATATCCAACCAACACATAATCTGCTACCCAAATCGGAATTTCTTGTCCTGTAAAAGGATTGATGGCATAAGCACCTGTAAACTCGCCTGAAATGCGTTTCACATCGGCTTGTCTATCGCGCTCGCTGCGGTTTTTAGCCATTTCTACGTAAGCCATTACATTGCTTTCGTAGTCTGCTTGCACAATATCACCTAACATATCGTGTTCAGGTGCAATGGCTAAATAACTTATTCCAAAAATAGTATCAGGTCGTGTGGTAAAAACTTCAATGTCTAAATTACTATCTTGAACTTTAAAATGTAAGCTAGCACCTTGCGATTTCCCAATCCAATTACGCTGTGCTTCTTTTAAACTTTCGGTCCAATCTAAATTATCTAAACCAGTTAACAAACGCTCAGCATAAGCAGTAATGCGCATACTCCATTGTTTCATTAACTTACGTTCAACTGGGTGTCCACCACGTTCACTCACACCATCTTTTATTTCATCGTTACTTAAAACGGTACCTAGAGCAGGGCACCAATTTACATAAGCCTCGCTTAAAAAAGCTATTCTAAAACCTAACAATATTTTTTGTTGGGTTTCTTCATCAAAACCTTTCCATTGCTCGGCCGTAAAAGCACCAAAATCAAGCTCAATTCCACCTGTTAAAATTTTATCATCTACTCCTTGAAAACCTTCTGTTTCAAATATTTTTATTAAAGTTTCAATATTTTCGGCTTTATCAGTTTTGGGGTTATACCACGAGTTAAATAATTGAATAAAAACCCATTGCGTCCATTTATAATAATCAGGATTTGAAGTGCGCACTTCTCTATCCCAATCGTAGCAAAAACCTAGTTTGCCTAATTGCTCGCGGTATCTGTTAATATTTTCTTCAGTAGTTATAGCAGGGTGCTGACCGGTTTGAATAGCATATTGTTCGGCCGGCAAACCAAAACTATAGTAACCCATTGGGTGCAATACGTTAAAACCTTTTAAAGTTTTGTAGCGTGAGTAAATATCGCTGGC
>JBGSBN010000238.1:0-4953 GCA_041730515.1 Methylacidiphilales bacterium
CAATTGCGTCATCGTACACCTCAATAAAACCATTTACCACATCAATTCTTGAATTAACATCAGCCACCCAAGCAATATTATATTCGTCCCATTTTTTTAAATCACCAGTTTTATAATACTCCACTAGTAACTTTAAAGCAATTTTTTGGTTTTCATTTTCGGCAACATTAACAGCCTTTTCTAACCAATAAACAATTTTTGAAATAGCTTGACCATACATGCCCTCTACTTTCCAAACCTTTTCCACTATCTCGCCATTTACTTTGGTCATTTTACTATTTAAACCCCATGAAATAGGCTCTTCATCATCTTTTTTCATTCTGGCCTCGTAATAATCTTCAACTTCTTTTTGAGTTACGCCTTCATAAAAATTATTTGCTGATGCTTTCACATTATCAATTCCCGAACCTAAATCAACCGTTTTATTTTCAAAATTGGGGTCAAATATTATGGGTCTTAATTTTGATAAAAAACCTTCCACTGTCAAACCATTTAATGGCAATAATTTAGCATTACTTGCATTTACTAATTCTGAAAAATATTCAAACTTAAATTCAGGAATAAATTTAATATTAGAGTAATGATGATGGATTCCATTAGAGAAAAAAACTCGTTTTGCGTAGGTTTCAAACTTTTTAAACTCTTCATTATCCCTAATTCCATTATAACTTTCAAAAATAGCTTCAATCGTTTTACGTATGGTTAGGTTGTGTTTATACTTTTGATCGTAAATGATATCACGACCAGCATTTGCAGCTTCGAACAAGTAATAAGCCAACTCTTTTTGCTTAGGAGTTAATTCGTTAAAACCTTCTATTTCGTATCTAAGCACTTGTAAGTCGGCAAAATTATCGCACTCTACTTCAAATTTTTTGTCCATTTGCTTATTTGTTTTGGGAGTAGTTTTTTTCTGATTTTTTTGTGCATAGCTGGTTAAAACCAAACTTGAACTTGCTACTACGGTTAAAATAAATTTATTAATTTTCATTACCTTAATTTTCAATAATTAATTTTTGAGTGAATATTAAATCTGTATTTGTTATTAATTTTATTAAATATATTCCATTTCTTAAATTAGAAACATCAATAATATTATTTTCGTTTATTAAATCATTTTTCACCAACGCCCCTTTTAAATCAAATATTTCTAACTGTGTATTGTTAGTTAGTCCATTAATTTTTATTTCCCCTTTTGATGGATTTGGATAAACTTGGAATGAAGGATTACTAATAATTTAGAAACAGAAGTAGTTTCAACTTTTGCCTCATTGCCGGTAGCTAAAGGTGTATTTGCTTCATTTTCAAAACCACATTTAATGATGTTTAATTCAGTTCCTTCCATATTTAATTCTACTAAAACCCAATAATACAAAGTATCAGGTGTTCCAGTAAAATTCATTTTTCCACCTATATACTGCTTTCCTTTTCCTTTAAAATCAGTATAGCCTATTGCCGAATTATGAATAAAAATTCCAGATGACTTCCATTTTGTTTGATTTTCGAAAGTGCTATTATTCTTTAACTTGACAGGATAATTAGCACTTCCACTAATTGCGCCTGTGGCCATATAAAATGAATTTCCATTTCCAATACGTGGGGTTACACTCATCGCTCCATTTGCTTCAAAAAAATTAAACGTTAAATCAAATGCACCATCACCAGTTACATCTATTTGAACATTGGAATTGGTAACATTTAAAGTTTTATTCAAATCGGTAATAATAACCGAAGCGAAACTAAATTGTGCTGATATTAATAAGCTAATAATTGTAAAAATCTTTTTTTTCATTTCTTTATATATTGTTTTTGCGAATTAAGTTTAATTATTTCATTTAACAAATGGTTCAAATCATACTCATAGAGTCAATAATTTAACAATTTGCACCTCAATATTAAAGAAAAACTTAACACATTTTATAAACTCTCCTTACCAAAAATCATTCTAAAATTTACTTTTATAAACTTATTATTGCGGATATTTACAATTGAACTAACTTGTTAGACGATTAAAAGGCTTTTGTGCTGGTAAGGCGTCAGACAGGTTAAAGTAAATTGTAAAATCAAATATTTACCCCATGAAAATAGACGTTCACGCACATATTTTACCTGAATTTATGCCAAACCTTAAAGAAAAATATGGTTATGGCGATGAGTTTATTTATTTAGATCATTTTCAGCCAGGTAGAGCTAATATGATGAAAGCCGATGGTACTTTTTTTAGAACCATTGACGATTTGTGCTGGGATCCAAAACGCATTATTGCCCACATGGACGAACATGGCGTTGATATCATGGCTCTTTCGCCTATTCCTGTTTTGTTTTATTATTGGGCCAAACCCGAACATACTCATGATTGGGCTAAGTATTACAATAATTATTTGGCTAAAATTTGTGAAGAAAATCCAAAGCGTTTATTAGGTTTAGCAACTTTACCCATGCAAAATGTAGAGTTAGCCATAGAGGAAATGTTGCGTTGCAAATACGAGTTAGGTTTAGCTGGAGTTGAAATTGGAACTCATATTGAGCATAGAAATTTGGATGACGAATACTACCATCCGTTTTTTGCAGCAGCCGAAAAAGCTGATATGCCTATTTTTGTGCATCCGTGGGATATGATGGGACAAGAAAGAATGCCTAAATATTTTTTACCTTGGTTAATTGGCATGCCAGCCGAAACAAGTTTGGCCATTTGTAGCTTAATTTTTGGTGGTATCTTCGATAAGTTTCCGAAAGTGCGTATTTTATTTGCCCATGGTGGTGGGTGTTTTCCGCAAACCATTGGCCGCATAAGTCATGCCTACCATGCTCGCCCCGATTTATGTAATGTAAATAAGGTGGCCGATCCTCGTAATTACCTTAACAAGTTTTACATTGATAGCTTGGTGCACGATGATGAAACCTTTAAATTTTTAATAAATATGTTTGGTGCCAATAAAATAGCCTTAGGAAGCGATTTTCCTTTTCCCCTTGGCGATTTAGAACATGGAAAATTTATAGAAGAAATGAAAGAACTAACCACCGAACAAAAAGAGCAAGTTTTATACAAAACTGCTAAAGAATGGTTGGGTTTAAAAGGTTAATAGAAACAACTCATTGTTAAATTTTGGTTACTTATTACTAAAAACACACATTTGAGAAAGGTAGTGGCACATAATTTGAATAAAAACAATTTAATTTACAAACAAAAAAAGGATATATGAAACGATTTATAATATTTGCGAGTATTTTATTAACTACCGCGGTAGTTAACGCACAATCGCTAAAAGAAGGATTAAGAGCATTTGACCAAGAAAAATTTGAACAGTCGAGGAATATTTTCAAAACCCTAACCAATACAGAACCAACTAATGGTGAGGCATTTTATTATTTAGGCCAAACTTATACCAATTTATTTAAACCAGACTCTGCATTATTAACTTACAATGCAGGTTTAGTAAGCGCCTCAAAAACACCTCAATTATACGCAGGTTTAGGGGAGTTATTATTGGAAGAAAACAAAACTGCTGAAGCGCAAGCCCAATTTGACAAAGCTGTGGCTTTATGTAAAGATAAAAGAGGCGATTTTACCAATGCTAAAGGATTGGTGGCTATAGCAAGTGGAATGCTAGCAGGCGAAACCAAATTATTGGCTCAAGCATCGGCATTAATTGAAGAAGCATATAAAATATCGAAAGAAGATTACGATGTATTAACTACTGCGGGCGATGTTTATTTAGAAATGGCGGATGGAAGTAAAGCCGCTACTTTTTATAATCGTGCTACAGTGTTAGACCCAAACAGACCAAAAGCATTTGCTAAAATTGCGTTAATTTGGATTAGAGTGAAAAATTTACAAGTAGCTAAAGAAGCCTTAGATACTGCTTTTGCTAAAGACGCTAACTATGCTACTGCATTTAAAAACCAAGCAGAGTTTTACTCAGTTCAACGTAAATTTGCTTTTGCAAAAGAATCGTACAAAAATTACTTAAAAAACTCTGAAGTAAGTTCGGCTAATCAATTGCGTTTTGCTTTGATATTATTTAAAGCTAAGGAATACGCGGAGGCTTTAATAAATGTAGAAGAAGCAAAAGCGAATGACAAAACCAATAATATTTATATCAATCGTTTATACGCATACTCTTGCTACGAAGCAGGTAATTTAAAAAACGATGCACCTACTTTTCAAAAAGGTTTGACAGCAATGGAAACCCTAATGGGTAAAGTAGCAGTTGAAAAATTAACTGCCGGTGATTTTGAGTATTTAGGTAAACTACAATCTAAAACTGGTAAAGATAGTTTGGCATTGATTAACTTGAACAAAGCCTTAAGCCTTGATGCCAATAAGACTGATGTAAAAGTTGAGATTGCTAAGATTTATAACAAACAAAAGAAATATACTGAAGCTGCTTTAACTTATGAAGAATACTTAAGCACAGCTAAAAAAATTACCTTAATTGATAATTTTAATATTGGCAAGTATTACAATAACGCAAAAATGTATGGTAAAGCTGATTCGGCATTTGCTAAAATAAATGTGGCTAAACCTGATTTTGCTGATGCTTGGTACCAAAGAGCTAACGTGAATGCTTCAATGGATTCATTATTAAAAAATACTGTAGCTAAAGAATTATTTGAAAAATACATTGAAGTAGTTACAGCCGATACAGCTGCATTTAATAAACAAAAAGCAAGTTTATCAAAAAATGTGGCTTCATCGTACGATTATTTAGGGTATTATTTCTTACAAAAAGATATGAAAAACGAATGTAAAGCCATGTATAGAAAAGCTTTAGAGTACGACCCAAGTAACAAAAATGCCATTGAGGTATTAAAGAACTTAAAGTAATTTAAATTACTTGATAATTTAAAAATCTGCCCTTAAACGGCAGCTTTTTTTATTTACATATATTTCTTAATTTAATGGACCAAAAATAAGAGAATTCCAATTCTTATTTTTGAATTAGCGTTTCTCAT
>JBGSBN010000239.1:0-4886 GCA_041730515.1 Methylacidiphilales bacterium
TTTAGATGAATATAGTTATAGACTTAACAGATCACAAAGCAAGGAAACCATATTTGACAACCTAATTAATAGAATTGTCAAAGCTAAATACTTGGGATACAGGCAAATTATAATAAGTAGCTAGGTGAGTATCTCTAAAAATATATTAACACTTTGTAAATTCAGGTATTTTTGTGGTTTTTTAAAGCAAAAATAATTTATAATTGCAAGTATGAGTAATGAACCAATTAACGAATCAAATCAATTAAATATTGAATTAAGTGAAGAAATGGCTGAAGGTATTTATGCTAATTTAGCCATTATAACCCATAGTAATAGCGAATTTGTTCTTGATTTTGTGCGCATAATGCCGGGTGTACCTAAAGCCAAAGTAAAATCCAGAATTGTATTAACCCCTGAACATGCAAAACGCTTATTACTTGCCCTTAGTGATAATGTGAGAAAATATGAAGATCAAGTTGGGGAAATTAATTTACCTGATATGATGCCTCCTTTTCCTATGAATTTTGGTGGTCCAACTGGACAAGCATAATTATTTATTGATTTAAAGATTTTTGATTTAATTATTTAGGGATTAATTTGCTTTCATTGGCTTTATACAATTACTAATGGTTTTACAATAGTTGATAAGTAAATTTTCATTGGTTTTAACTATTAAGTGCTAGTAGCAAGCTGCTAGAATCCGAGCGCTAAATGCATTTTTTTATGAAAGAACAGTTTATTGAACAAATAAAAAGTGGATATACCTTTAAAGGAGAGTTTATTCAGTTAGGGGCTGCCATATTTAATGGTGAAGTGTTAGCTGAATGTACCATCAATTTACCTTTAAAAACCTTGAACCGACATGGTTTAATAGCTGGTGCTACTGGTACTGGCAAAACAAAAACTTTGCAAACAATAGCCGAAGGCTTAAGCGATGCTAGTGTTCCTGTATTGCTAATGGATATAAAAGGCGATTTAAGTGGAATAGCTGCACAAGGTGCTAGTAATGATAAAATTACTGAAAGGTATCAAAAAATTGGATTGAGTTATAATCCGCAATCATATCCTGTTGAATTACTTTCGCTTAGCAAGCAAAAAGGGGTTAAACTAAAAGCCACTGTTAGTGAATTTGGACCCATATTATTATCAAAAATTTTAGATTTAAACGAAACTCAAGCAGGTTTTGTTTCCATGATTTTTAAGTTTTGCGATGATGCCCAATTACCATTATTGGATTTAAAAGATTTTATTAAAGTTTTGCAGTACATAAGTAACGAAGGCAAGGCTGAAATGGAGAAGGATTATGGCAAAATATCAACCACTTCAACGGGTACAATTTTACGCAAAATAATTGAACTGCAACAACAAGGTGCTGATGGTTTTTTTGGAGAAAAAAGTTTTGAAGTAGATGATTTAATGCGTATTAGCGATGATGGGAGAGGAGTTATTTCTATTTTACGAGTTACCGATATTCAAGATAAGCCTAAATTATTCTCCACTTTTATGTTGAGTTTATTAGCCGAGCTTTATGCCACACTGCCCGAGGAGGGCGATATGGATAAACCTAAATTGGTTTTGTTTATTGATGAAGCACATTTAATTTTTCAAGAAGCAAGTGATGCGCTTTTACAGCAAATTGAAACCATTATTAAATTAATTCGTTCCAAAGGTGTTGGTATTTTCTTTTGTACTCAAAATCCGGCCGATGTGCCAGCTTCTGTGCTTGGCCAATTAGGGTTAAAAGTACAACATGCCTTGAGAGCTTTTACTGCTAATGATAGAAAAACAATTAAAAAAACAGCCGAAAATTATCCTTTATCTGATTTTTATAAAACTGATGAATTGATTACTCAATTAGGAATGGGTGAGGCCTTAATTACCTGCTTAAACGAAAAAGGAATTCCAACTCCATTAGCGGCTACCATGCTTTGTGCGCCAAAATCGAGAATGGATATTTTAACCGAAGATGAAATTGATAGTTTGGTTTCAAAATCGCGCATAGCAGCTAAGTATAATCAAAATATAGATAGCGAAAGTGCTTACGAAATTTTAAATGCTAAATTAGCACAAGCTGCAGCTCAAAGCGAAACAATAGTAAATGAGCAAAGAGAGGTGAAAGCCAATAAAAATGAAAAATCAACTTTAGAACAAATTTTAAGTAGCCCAGTAACCAAACAAGTAGGCCGAACAGCAGCGCAAATTATTACACGTAGCTTGTTAGGCGCCTTGGGTTTAGGTGGAAAATCAACTAAAAAATCAAGTTCTTGGTTTTAAAATATTAATTTAAATATGCAAATTACAACTACCCCAATAGAAGGATTATTAGTTATTCAACCTCAGGTTTTTAACGACCCAAGAGGATATTTTTACGAAAGTTATAACAAAGATAAATTTATTGCAGCAGGCATTTATTTAGAATTTGTGCAAGATAATCAAAGCCTTTCGCAAAAAGGAATTGTGCGTGGTTTACATTTTCAGGCACCACCCTTCGATCAAGGTAAATTGGTGCGCGTAATTCAAGGAGCAGTAATGGATGTGGCTGTTGATATTAGAAAAAATTCGCCAACTTATGGACAACATTTTTCTATTAAATTAACAGCCGAAAATCAAACCATGTTTTTTATTCCACCTGGCTTTGCTCATGGATTTGAAACATTAGAAGACAATACCATTTTTTTATATAAATGTACCAATGTTTATAATAAAGAAAGTGAAGGAGGTTTGCTTTGGAACGATAATGAATTAGGTATAAAATGGCATAGCCAAGACCCATTAATTAGCGATAAAGACCAAGTATTGCCAACCATAAAAAACTTTGTTAGCCCTTTTTAAAAAGAAAATAATGGAAAATATTGATAATGAAGTAATTGCTTTGATTGAAAAAATTAAAGAAAAATATAGCACACAAGGTCAAAACTTTAAAAGTTATTTAGAGGGATTATTATACCAAGATTATACCCACTATTGGGACTACATAGCGGTTGATAGTTTATTAACCTTACAGAAGCCTAAAACACTGATTCCTGATGAAATGATTTTCATTATTTATCATCAAATTACAGAACTGTATTTTAAGCTTTCTCTTCACGAAATGGAGCAAATTGCAGCCGCAAAAGAAACTATTTTAGTTACTTTTTTTACCGAAAGAGTAAGAAGAATAAATGCTTATTTTAAAAACCTAGCTAATAGTTTTGAAATAATGGTGGATGGCATGGAGCCCGAACAGTTTTTAAAATTCAGAATGAGTTTATTGCCAGCAAGTGGTTTTCAAAGTGCGCAATACAGAATGATAGAAATGTATGCAACGAGTTTTGATAGATTGGTAGCAAAAGACAAGCGCGATGAATTAATGAATAAAAGTATTGAGGAACAGTTTAAATTTATTTATTGGCAAGCTGGCGCTACAGAAACTGATACCGGAAACAAAACGCTTACTTTAACCAAATTTGAGCAGAAATATAGTGAGGAGTTATTACGTTTGGCAAATGCTAACCAAGAAATTAACCTTTGGGCTATTTATAAATCACTAAACGAAACTGATAAGCAAAATAAGGACTTGGTAAATGAATTGCGTAGTTTAGATTTAAATGTAAATGTAAATTGGCCATTAATGCATTACAAATCGGCCGTAAAATATTTGGCTAAACCTAAGGAAGATATTGCAGCTACGGGCGGAACCAATTGGCAAAAATATTTGCCTCCACGTTTTCAAATGCGAATTTTTTATCCTGAACTTTTTACCCAAGAAGAATTGAATAATTGGGGAAAATTTTAAATAAAATTAGTACTCAATCTGAAGAAAAATTGATTTACAAAGCTATATTTTGTTTAAAACTCTTTTTTACCTTTATTTGAGCAATTAACAATAATAATTTATGCGTAAAATATTTATATCTTTATCAATCATGGCGTTGATAACAAGTTGCACCAATGATGCACCTTTAAATACTCAAGAACAAACTATAGTTGATAGCCTTGTAAATAATGAACAAGCAGCTAGCGACTCGCTAATGAAGGCCATTCAAGCGGAAATAGGTTCTGATACATTGTCAGAAGATAGTGTTGATTAACAATTAATTATAAATACCCTATCACACTCAAGTGACAAATAATAACGAAATAGAATTAAGCATTGTAATGCCTTGCTTAAACGAGGCAGAAACACTTGCCATTTGTATAACAAAAGCCAATACTTGGTTAAAAAATAACAATGTAAAAGGCGAAGTTGTAATTGGTGATAATGGAAGCACCGATGGAAGCCAGGAAATAGCCAAAAACCTAGGCGCAAGGGTTATCGATATTCCAAGAAAAGGGTATGGAAGTGCTTTAATGGGAGCTATTGAAGCTAGTTATGGCAAATATGTAATTATGGGCGATAGCGATGATAGTTACGATTTTGGTAATTTAACTTTATTTGTTCAGGAGCTGCGCAATGGTTACGATTTGGTAATGGGAAATCGCTTTAAAGGTGGGGTGGCCAAAGGCGCTATGCCTTTTTTGCATCGTTATCTTGGTAACCCTGTTTTATCATTTATTGGGCGATTGTTTTTTGGTAGTAAAGCAGGCGATTTTCATTGCGGCTTACGTGGATTTAGGCAAGACATTGTTTCGCTATTGAACCTTCAAACCACAGGTATGGAATTTGCAAGCGAAATGGTGGTTAAAGCCACTATTTTTGATTTGAAAATTGCCGAAGTACCAACCACACTTTCGCCCGATGGACGCTCGCGTCCGCCACATTTAAGAACTTGGCGCGATGGATGGAGACACTTAAGATTTTTACTTTTATACAGCCCTAAATGGTTGTTTTTAATACCAGGTATTTTTTTAATGTTATTAGGCTTTATAATGGGTATTTTTATTATTCAAGGTCCAGTTCATTTGTTTAATATGTACCTTGATAC
>JBGSBN010000240.1:0-4877 GCA_041730515.1 Methylacidiphilales bacterium
GCTTCAATATTTATTTCTCGTTGATGAACTTTATTGTTCTTATCTACCACAAAAACATATCGTTTTTCTAATATTTCGAAAGTTGATTTTTGAGGAATAATAATGGCATTTTTAAGGGGTACCGACATTTGTACATTGCCAGTTTCACCGTGTCGTAACAATCCTTTTGGATTAGGAAAAGTAGCTCTAAAAGCAATGTTTCCTGTTTCGTTATTAAAGTCGGCTTCAATGGCTTTTACCTCGCCAGAATAATCAAAAATTTGATCGTTTGCCATTAGCAAATTAACCTTTACTAAGTTTTCGGTAGTTATATTGGTTTTATAATTTAAGTACTCTGCTTCAGGTACATTAAAGTAAACCCACATTTGGCTATTGTCTGATAAAGTGCTTAGTAAATCACCTTCATTTATCAAGCTTCCTAACCTTACTTGGAAATGGTCCATAATACCATCGAATGGAGCTTTTATTTCGGTAAACTGTAAATGCGTTTGAGCTAATGAAACTTCTGCTTTGGCTTTATCTAATTTAGCTTTTGCTAAAGCCAATTCGTTAGGAGAAACTACATTGCTTTCCGTTAACTTTTTGGTATTAAGGTATTCAATTTCTGCGTATTGAGCCTCAGCTTTGGCTTTTTGTAATTCTGCTTGATAAAGCAATGGCATTATTCTAAACATCAATTGCCCTTTTTTTACATGTTGTCCTTCATCTACATAAATATCTTGTAAATAGCCTCTTTCTAAAGCACGTAATTCAATATGGCTAATGGCATGAATTTGAGATACGTATTCTCTAGTAATTAGGGTGTCTTTTTTTAGTGGGCTAGTAACTAGAAATTTGCTTTCTTCTTCTTTTTCTTCTGTTTTTAATTTACAACTTGTTTGGCACAATAAGGTACACAAAGCTGCAAAAATGAGAATCTTCCTCATAATTTGAATTTGGTTTAATAAATAAATTTGTGATAAAAATGAAAATAACGTGGGTGTACTAACAATTTGATAGTTGTTAGGCCAGATTCATTAGTCTATTGCAAAAGCACATAGAGTGATTCTGTATAAATATTACACCTTAATAAAGAGGAAATCCTAAATTCTAAATATGCCTAAAGCAATATGTATAGGAACGTTATTGAAAAGATTTTTAGGGGCACTTTTATAATTAGAAGAAACTAAAAGTAAGTTATTTAACTTTAACTTGAATAAATCAAAGTGATGTATTGATTGTAAGTTGTTTTCTGGAGCGTCTTCGTTGAAGTCTTCTTCTACTTCACTGATGCAATCAATCCCTTTGATTCCGTTTAGTAACTTGCTTTTGCCTACAGTTTGATTGGCATGAAATGTGGAAGATTTACCTAGTTGAATAAAAGCTATTTGAAACAAGCTATTGAATAATAGCAATGCTATTATTACAAAAATGCCATAAGAATATTTTTTATTCATTATTAGTGGTTACTTGCTTTAATTAACTATTTTTAACACTACAAAGCTAAACCCAACTTATATAAATTTTCATTTATTATTTTAATAGAAAGTATAAATTATTTTTATGGTATGGTTTGCTAAACCAACTAGATGAGATTCTTGTAAAGCCAATAAAAATTCTTTTTATAAAAATTTCAGGTAAAGTTTAAAGCGTATATGTTAAGAAAAACTTCTTTATTTGAACTAACCTTTGAGCAAAAATTATAAATGAACAATAGAAGTCAATTAGAAATATGTGAAAAATATTCAGTTTCTTTTTTTTCATCTCCTGAAGAATTTGTGGTTGGTGTTTCATTGAATGTTAAGTCGGGCTTATTCCCAATTAATGGACTTAGGCATCCACCAGAAGGAAATTCTACAGGTTGGTATATTTGGGCAGGAGAGGAGTTTTCTACTGCAGAAGATTTTTTTGTGCCATTGTATGTTTCTCATTTAATAAATTGGTGTCCTGATGTGATTAAATTTTTAGGTTTACCTCCAGGCTTTAGATTCTTGATAGGTGAAAATAATTATGAAGATGTTTGGGAAGATGAATCATTGTTAGACGCATAATTTTGAATTATGAAAATTATTCTAACTTGATAATATTTTTTTGCAAATACTTTCCATTTCCTCAAAAGGTATCATTACTTTTTTCTTCGTACTAAAAGTGCAGGCAAATTAAACAACAAATAAAATGCAGCCATGTAACCAATATAATCACCATACTTGGTATAAAACGTAATTTCATAATTTACTTTTACAGTTCCATTTATGGCAATGGTTTCATTCCATTTGGTTTTTTGAATGGTGTTTCCTTCGTCATCTATAAAGCCTGAAATGCCAGTATTGGCAGACCTTGCAACATATCTTCTGTTTTCAATAGCTCGTAATTTAGCATATTCAAAATGCTGCTTGTAGCCAGCAGTATTTCCCCACCATGCATCGTTAGTTATAATACAAATAACGTTTGCTCCTTTTTTTACATAATCTGTTACATATTCACCAAACACACTTTCGTAACAAATTACAGGCGCATATTGTACTTTATTTACATCGGTAAAGTTGCTAGGTTCTTTGTCTTTTCCTAAGCCACCACTTGTACCACCAAGATTTATCACAAATTTTTTAAGGAAACTAAATACATTTACGTATGGCATATTTTCAACCCCAGGAACCAATTTGCTTTTATGGTAAACTTGCCAATTTGATTGACTGTTTTTAAACACTGCTGTGTTGTAATAATCGTAGTAAATATTATCTTGGTAAAACCTTGCTGTAGGGGTTACTTCATTCTTATCGAAATAAAATTTAAAAGTACTTGCACCACTTAAAATACTCAATCCTGCATGGTTATTAATAAATGTATCTACTAAATTTACAGAGTTATTTTGGTTGAAATTTCGTTCGTCTATATCTTCAGTAATGGCAGTTTCGGGCATTAATGCCACATGCGTAGTTGGGTTTAGTTTGCTAGTAGTTAAATTTAAAATTTGCTTCATTTGCTCGAAAGGAGCAATGCCCTCAAATTTTTTATAAGGGTCAAAATTGGGTTGAACAATGGTTATTTCACTGTATTTTTTCAACTCTTTTTTAGGTAAATGTCTATTGTTTAAAATATAAAACGATAAAAACAAAGGAGCTAACACGTAAATAAATAATTGATTGAATATTTTTTTAGTTGGAATAGCGCCAAACTCTTGTTTAAAATTGTAAAGTTTTAATGTTGCTATACTTACTAAAAGAACCCATAAACTGCCACCAAATACACCTGTGTATTCATACCATTGAATTATTTGTGGCCAAGCTGCGAATACATTTCCTAAGGTTAACCAAGGATACGAAAATTCCCATCGAGTATGCAGTAATTCGATGCCAATCCATAAAGCAATAAAGAACCAATAATTAGCGCGTTGCTGTTTTTTATTGATAACATAAAAAATCCACCAAGGAATGGTCATTAGAAAAGTATCAAAAATCCAAGCAAATACGCCACCTCCAGGGCTTGCATTCCAAATCCAATAGGTGGTAAAAAAGTTAAGACAAAAATTGGTAAAAACGTTAAAAGCTAAAAATAACCAAATACTATTTTGAGCCAAACGTATTTCTTGTTCTATTAATAAAAAAAAGAAAAAACTTACAAAAATTAATGGCGTGATATTGAATGGAATCCAAGCCAATCCAAAGCTTATTGATGCTCCAAGGCTGTATAAAAGCCAACGCAAGGTGTTATTTTTTACCATCTATAACTATTACAAATTCACCTTTTACGGTGTTGTTTTCAAAATGATTAAGCACTTCAGCAATTGTTCCATTAACAGTTTCTTCAAAGGTTTTTGTTAACTCGCGGCTTACACTTATTTGTCTTTCTGCTCCAAAATATTCAACAAACTGTTTTAGGGTTTTTATAATTCTGTGCGGACTTTCATACAAAATTATGGTACGTTCCTCTTCGCAAAGTTTTTTTAACATGGTTTGTCGGCCTTTTTTTTCAGGTAAAAAACCTTCAAAACAAAAACTATCAGCTGGCAAACCACTTTTTACCAAAGCCGGCACAAATGCAGTTGGTCCAGGCAAACAATCTACTTTAATGCTATTTTTTAAACTTTCGCGTACCAATAAAAAACCAGGGTCGCTAATGGCAGGTGTTCCAGCATCGCTTATCAAAGCAATGTTTTTTCCGTCCAATAGTTCATTTACATAATGTTGTAAAACCTTATGTTCATTGTGCATGTGGTAGCTTTGCAAAGGCTTTTTTATTTCGTAGTGATTTAATAATTTAATGCTTTGTCTAGTATCTTCAGCTATTATTAAATCCACTTCTTTTAAGATTCGAATGGCTCGAAGCGTAATATCCTCCAAATTTCCAATGGGGGTTGGAACAATAAAAAGTGTACCGATCACAGTTTTATAGGATTAATTGGTTTCACAGATTTGATTTTTTTATTGGCAAAACTAGCAAATAAACTCTGATTTTTGAGGTAAAATATTGGACAATTGTTTACAATTGCTAAAAATAAAAGATAAGTGAAAATAAAAATAACTGCAATTGTTATAAGTATAGGAATTTTATTTGTTTTGGGTAGTTATTACTTTAATAAATTTTACCGAAATAATGTACAATTAAAACCTATTTACTATTGCTATGATTCCTTTGGTAAAGCAGTAAATTCAGCCTTAGTAATTGAAGATTTGGATTTTAAAGATTCATTGATTAAATACTATAATCAAACAGAAAAAGGCATCAATCCAATATTTAATTTTCCATTGAAAACATTGCCTCAGTTTGAACCAGTTTATTTATTAGAATTTTCAGATGATTCAACTATAGCTTATATAGCGAGTTTTTATGATAGAGGAGCCTTAAATGGCGGTTCATTTAACAAATATTATGTAGATACAAGAACTTTGCATAAATAT
>JBGSBN010000241.1:0-4817 GCA_041730515.1 Methylacidiphilales bacterium
TTAGTGCAGAAAATCCTATGAATACTTTACCTGCAATTTGAATTTTTCTTTGTGTTGCCATGTTTTGAATTAATTTTTATGCAAAAATGGGGTAACATAAAAATATAATTATTGGTATTTACCAATAATTTTTAAATCCTAACTTGGTTTATCAATTTACTAAAATTGGTAGCATCAATGCCAATATAATTGGCCAAATATTTATGCGGAACCAATTGCAAAATATGCGGACTTCTACTTAATAGTTGCTTAAACTTTTGTTCCGAAGTAAAGCATTGTAATTCCATAATTCGTTCTAAAACTCCACTTAAGGCCATGGTAATTCCTTTTTTCAGCAGTGTTTCAATGCCGGCATTTTGCAAAGCAACTTTATTTACTTCACTTTCAGTGGCAATTAAAAATTTTGAAGGGGTTAATGTTTCGTAAAAATACTTAGCAGGCTGTTGTAACATAAACGAATCTATTACTCCTCCAAACGAAGGAGCATAGGTGAATACAATGGTTGCTTCGCGGCCATCATCATCAATATAATAAACCCTTTGAACACCTTCATATACAAAATACAAGTATTTTTCAATACTTCCTACTTCCGTTAATTGCTCTTTTCGTTTGCAATTAAATGGCTTCCAAATTGCGCTAAAACTTGCCCATTCATCTTGACTTAGCTCGTTAATAGCAAAGCTAGTTTGTTTAAGTAATTCTAGCGCATTTTCCATCTCAATTATTTCACTACACTTCCTACTTCTATGTCTTTTTCAGGACCTACACTGTATAGCTTCCCAAAATCGTTTCCTGCCATTAAAAGCATACCTTGGCTTTCAATTCCACGAATTTTTCGAGGAGCTAAATTGGCCACAACTGTAACTAATTTGCCTACTAATTCTTCTGGTTGATAATACTCTGCAATTCCGCTTAAAATGGTGCGTTTTTCAAAACCTAAATCAACAATAAGCTTCAATAATTTATCAGCTTTTGGTACTTTTTCAGCTTCTAAAACTTTACCAACTCTTAAGTCTAATTTTTCAAAATCTTCGTAAGTAATATCGGGTTTCAGTTCAGCTAAAGTTTGAGTTTTTAAAGGCTGTTCGCTATTTGCTTTTTTTATTTCTTCCAAACGAGTTAGCTGCTTTTGAATTTCTTCATCTTCCACTTGTTTGTATAAAATTTCAGCAGTTCCTAATTGATGATTTTCCATTAAAATATTTTCGTTGAATAACGAACTCCAATGTAAATCATTAGCAGCTAACATGGCTTTTAATTTGGTAGCGGTATATGGTAAAAATGGTTCTGCAGCAATGGCTAATTTAGCACAAATTTGTAATGCATCAAACATAATTTGTTTAACACTTTCTGCATCTGTTTTTATGAGTTTCCAAGGCTCAGTATCGGCCAAATATTTATTTCCTGCTCTGGCCACGTTAATAAATTCAGCTTGTGCATCGCGCAGTTTTACTGCATCTAAATCTTCACGCATGGCATGTAAACTTTGAGCAATACTATCCAAACAAGTTTGGCGACAATCCAATAATCTTTCATCAGTTAAAGCGCTGGTTACTGCCGGAATTTTACCTTCGTAAAACTTATTGCTTAGCACCAAGACACGGTTTACAAAATTGCCGAAAATACTTACCAATTCGCTGTTTACACGAGTTTGGAAATCTTTCCAAGTAAACTCACTGTCTTTGGTTTCTGGCGCAATACTGGTTAAAACATAACGCAACTCATCTTGACGGTTAGGGAAGTCAACTAAATACTCATGTAACCAAACCGCCCAGTTGCGGCTAGTCGAAATTTTATCGCCTTCTAAGTTTAAAAACTCATTGGCAGGCACATTGGTTGGTAAAATATACTTGCCATGTGTCATCAACATCATTGGAAAAATTATGGCATGAAACACAATATTATCTTTACCAATAAAATGAATTAATGCAGTTTCATCGTTTTGCCACCAATCTTCGAAAGCTTCTGGCTTCTGGCCACTAGCCTCTGGCAGACCTCTTGAATTTGCTAGTTGCCAGTTGCTAGCTGCTAGCTGCAAATACTCTTTAGTAGCGCTTATGTAACCAATTGGGGCATCAAACCAAACATATAATACTTTTCCATCGGCACCATCAATCGGAACAGGAACTCCCCAATCTAAATCGCGGGTCATGGCTCGAGGTTGTAAACCTTCAGTTAGCCAACTATTACATTGCCCTTTAATATTACTTTTCCAACCTTCAAAACGTTTAATATATTCTTGAAATTCAGAACTTTGTTGAATATCGCCCATTGGTAAAAACCAATTTTTAGTTTCTTTTAAAACTGGAGTTGCGCCACTTAAAGCCGATTTTGGATTAATTAAATCGGTAGGACTTAAAGTAGTTCCACATTTCTCGCATTGGTCGCCATAAGCATTAGGGTTTCCGCAACGCGGGCAAGTACCAGTTATGTATCTATCGGCTAAAAATTGTTTAGCTTCTTCATCGTAATATTGTTTGGTAATTTCTTCTTTAAAAACACCTTTATCATACAAAGTTCTAAAAAATTCTTGTGCGGTATCGTGATGCGTTTTTGAGGAAGTACGGCCGTAGTAGGAAAAATCTATTCCAAAATCTTTGAAAGCATTTTTCATAATGCCATCGTATTTATCAACCACTTGCTGAGGTGTAATTCCTTCTTTTTTAGCTTTAATGGTAATGGGTACACCATGCTCATCGCTACCACAGATAAAAAGCACTTCTTTTCCTTGTGCTTTTAAATAACGTACATAAATATCGGCAGGAAGGTAACAGCCAGCTAAATGGCCTATATGAACAGGGCCGTTCGCATAAGGCAAAGCCGCTGTTACTAAATATCTTTTTGGTTCAGAATTATTCATAAAAACAGCCGCAAATTAAGCTAAATTTACTAAAATAGATAGGCTAATGTTTATTTAAAAGTAATCCTAAATAACCACAATTCATTTATTATGGATTACAAAAATTGCAATTCATGGGGTCTTCAAACTGTTTATCTGCTATTTTATTTTCTAAGATAAAATCACAATGGACGCATTTATAAATATGTGCCACAGGCGATTGGGTGGGCATATTGCACAATAAACAAGGCAATCCTTTTTTTACAGCTGTAATATCAAAACCAGGTATTTGGCATTGTGGGCAGGTTGATTTCATTTTAGCAATTAATTTTTGTACAGCCTCCTTTATTACTTGCATCCTTTTGGGATTAAACTGTGCACGCATATCAGTTTCAATATACATACGCCCAAATTTTGAATAAAAATTATGAAAGGTTTTTTGCAATAAATCCCAATTATCAATGCCTTTTACCATTTCTACCACACCATCTTTTTTATCTCTTATTATTAACCCATGATGAGGAAATAAAGCATTATCAGCAAAATGCTTTAATTCGTTTTCGTTCATTATTTCAGCACCATTAAAGTTGGTATCTGTGCTTATATGCCTTACCACTATTTCAACCTTATTTTTTTTATCAATAAGCACTAGAATTTCATCATCGGCATTTACAAAAAACAAGGTAGGATGAGGACCAAAAGAACCTTCGCTAGCCATGGCCAAATCACATTGGGTTAGTTCCATTGCCATATAGCATTTTTGTTTTGCGGCTTCAATTGGACTTAAATTTCTTTCAATTTCGCCCGAAAAAGTACCGAGTTGATCGGTATCTAATTGCTCACAAATAATGGCATTGATATTAAACTCTTGCAAAAGCAAAGGAGCAATTACTTGCTCCTTTTTATGCTTAGTGGCTATTACAATTTTTCTATTATTAAACATATTGTTTATGCCAATAAAAGCTCGGCTTGCATATCGATAGTGCCAGTTTTTGCTTTTATAAAATTACGCATTTCAAATAAATCTTTTTGTAGTTTAATAATTCTATTTTCTCTCATTTTCATCTCCTCTTCGCTACTACTTTCCTTTATTTTATTTTCATGAAACTTTATTTTTACATGAATTATTTGCGTTATTATTTCAATCGCCTCATTGTTATCAAAAGTACCTTGAATCAAATTTATTTTCATCTTTTTTTTTAATTAAATAGTGAATAATTATTGACCTTGTCCTAATGAATAACCTGCTTTACCATCAAAATTATAAAGGTTTTCAGTTTTAATTACATCTATTTGATTATTTTCAGCCTTGCCTAAAAGTTCTATGATTGATGATTTGGTAATTTCATAATTGGCAGTAGGTTTAAATCGGCATCTCCAATGGTCGGTACAAAAAGTTTCTTTAAAACCTTCGGGCCAAACTTTTATTCCACGGTTAGTAATCATGGTTAATTCCACTTTATCTGTATTTAATTGATTAACAATATCGGCCAACGTATTGGCATCGGTACCTGTGTAATGCACAAATAAATCAACGCCAACCAATTCTTTTTTAGCAGCTGGTTTTCTAACATATTTTGGCAATTTTAAGGCTGAACCATTTGAATAATTTACCGCTTTTAACAATGTTGGTTTATTGCCCAAGTTTGCTATTACAGCTTCGCCAAATTCTTTTGTTCCAACCTTTTGTTTGCTGGTACCTTCTTTAAAAATATCGTAAGTATGTATTCCATCTTCAATGGTTTTTAACCAAGCATTTTGAACTTTTTCTGCTACATCAGTTTGTCCAATGTGGTTTAGCATTTGAATTGCTCCTTGCAATAAACCAGAAGGATTAGCCATATTTTGTCCTGCTCTGCGAGGTGCCGAACCATGAATAGCTTCAAACATAGCGCACTCTTCGCCTATATTTGCAGAACCAGCTAATCCTACCGAACCAGCTATTTGCGCAGCCACATCAGAAAGCACATCGCCATAT
>JBGSBN010000242.1:0-4809 GCA_041730515.1 Methylacidiphilales bacterium
TAAATACGCAAGCAGATGTTTTGAATGCTTGGCCTTTACGAAAGGAAAAATTTGGTAATTTATTAAATCAATACAATACCAATATTTGGTGTTTTCAGGAAGTGCTGCATAATCAATTGGTTGATTTAAAGGCTATGTTACCAGAATATAGCTATGTAGGAGTTGGGCGCGATGATGGAAAAGAAGCAGTAGAGTATTCGCCTATTTTTTATAAAAAAAGTTTGTATCAATTGGTGTCATCAGGAACATTTTGGTTATCGCCAACACCTAATGTGGTGGCAAGTAAAGGTTGGGATGCAGCTATAACTCGTATTTGCAGTTGGGCTCAGCTAGAAGATAAAACAACTCACAAAGTGTTTTTTGTGTTCAATACCCATTTTGACCATATAGGCAAAAAAGCACGTAAAGAAAGCGCTAAACTCATTTTAGCTAAAATGAATGAAGTGGCTATTGACAAGCCAATAGTTTTAGCAGGAGATTTTAACTGCGAACCTTGCAGCAAAGCGTATAAAACCATTGCTAAGAATAAGATAATCCCATTTACCGACAGTTATAATAAGCAAAAAGATAACTGCACTTTTACTGGTTTTAAAGTAAACGGTGGCATTTGCAAACGCATTGATTTTATTTTCTTTAACAACTATTTTGAAAAAATTACTTACCAAATCATAACTGATAACAATGGAACTTATTATCCATCTGACCACTTACCAGTGCTTACTTTATTAAAGTTTAAATAAATAGTACTCTTACTAAATTATTACTCATTTTCAATTGATTAATAAAATAAAACTAAATTATTTTTAAAACGTTGTTTTTCGTATGAAAGTATATTTTAGTGTAATATTGGTTTTAATTATTGTAGCATTAATTGCTTATAAAGCTTTTGCAAAAACTAATGTGGAAGAGCAACCTTACCAAGTAATAAAAGTTTACGATAGTTTTGAAGTCCGATTTTATCCATCTGCTACCATTGCATCCATAAATTCAAATGCCAAAACTTACAAAGATTTAGGGAGTTCAGGTTTTAGAAAATTGGCCAACTATATTTTTGGTGGTAATAAAGATAACAAAAGCATTGCAATGACAGCCCCTGTTTATATGGACATAAACGATACACAATCAACCATGAGTTTTGTAATGCCCAAAAGTTATAATAGCAAAAATTTGCCCAATCCTAACGATCCAACAATTACAATTAAAGAAACTGAAAGTGTGTATGTAGCTGTTATTAAATTTAGTGGTTTTGCTTCTGATTCAAAAATAAAAGAGCATACAGAAAAACTAAAGAAGCAATTACTTGAAAAACAAATCAGTTTTTATGGTAACTTTTCATATTTAGGTTATAATCCGCCATTTCAATTAGTTAATAGAAGAAACGAAATATTGGTAAATATCAATTGGAATAAATAAAGGCTAACTTGTCTATGTAGTTTTTCCCAACCTCCAATTTTTTTACTACAAAAAGGGCTATCAAAAATTGGTTTTTATAGCCCTTTAAACTAAGGCCTTATAAATAAATGCTCTTTGTTTCGGTATTCATCTTTGTTTAAGTACCAATCAGCATCCTGCTTTCCGCATGATTTTACCCAATTGTTAAATTTTAAATAGGCTTGATTAATTTTACTTTTTTCCTTTGGATAAGTAAACGAAGTTGGAATATTCAAAGCCCAAGGCATTTCGTTGGTTTTAGAAAGATAATACCTTCCAAAAACTAAACTTGAATTATCTAAAAAGGTACCAAATAAATTTACGTTGGCTAAATTAGTAGGTAAATGATTGGGCAAATGTACCTCGTATCCCCTACCAAAACCAACTGAATTATTCCAAATAAAAGGATTATAAGCACTTAAACCAAAATCGGTTAATAGCGGACCATTTAAAACATTGAAACGAACATTAAAGTTAACACTATCAGAAAATGGTTGTGTGGCAATGGTATTATAGGTTTCCATTTCATTTCTCATATTGTTAAATAAAATAATAACTGCTTTGCTTTGTCCACTTTCTAATCCTCCTCCCGATAGTAGTTCAACTTGGTTTCTACTAATTGGGAATTCAACTCCAAACCCATTCTTATAAGATCCTCCCGCGGCCAATAATGAAAAATTGCCTAACACCTGCACCACCCTATTATTGGCATTAGTTACAATATTATATTGATAACTAATTACCACATCGTTCATATCATAATCGCCTAAATGCGGCCACATGTCTTCAAAAGCCAATGTAGCTTTACTATTTTCCGAGGGATAAAAATTATTATACGCTTTGTCTGCATCAAAAGGATATTGATCTACGGAATCAGGCACCAAATCATTGTCGGAATCTGTTTGTGGAGGGATGAAATTACTTCCTGTTTTACCCAATTTATCGTTATAATTATTAAACGAAACCTTCATATTGGCATCAGTGATATTTAAAACTTGAGAATAGGCTCCAAATCCGGGAATAATTTCTTTAATAAAAACTGAATTACAAACCGTTGGTACCGAAAACTGGGTTTCAAAATTATGGATAGCCGAAGCGGTTCCACTTGTAATCAGCTTTCCTCCTAAATTAGGATTAGCAGTATAAATGCGTATTGTATGACTTTCATTTTGGTTGGTAATATTACCCACAGCAACATTTAATCGAATGGTTTTGGAGTTTTCCCACTCAAAATTAATTGGCGGAACACCATATCCACCATTATTGGCAGTTCCATCTTTAGGCATCAGTTTTGGCTCTTTTAAACACGATATGGCAAAACCAATGATAATTACAGCTAAAATTATTTTTAAAAATCTCATAGTTGAAAAATATAAAGCATAAACTATTCCAAAAAACACAATTTGCTTATTTTCAATAAATTATAACAATAAAAATAATAAAAACAGCCTCAAAATGGGATTTACTGAACCAAATAAGGCCTAACCTATAATAATTTTATATTATATATCAATTTGAATAAAACAGTAAAATACTATAAAAAGTGCGCTCCAAACCATCAGTATTTATTAGCCTTCAGAGCCTTATTTAAATCAAATCTAAATACTTCCTTTTGATTTTAATCAGCTACACTCTTATTTACGCTTCGGTTACATTCGCAGTCATAAATAAATTTACTATAATAAAAATGAATTGGATTACTAAAATGTTTAGCTCATCGCTAGGTCAAAAATTAATCATGGCACTAACAGGATTGTTCTTATGCTCATTCCTGATAATACACATGGTTGGAAATTTACAATTATTTAAAATAGATGCTGGATTAGCTTTTAATAAATACGCAGTATTTATGACTACCAATCCGTTAATTAAAACCACATCATATTTGTTGTATGCAGCTATTTTATTTCATGCTTTTAAAGGTATTGCCTTGGTTTTTCAAATCAAAAAAGCACGTCCTGTTAAATACCAATCTTTTAATGGAAAAGCAAATAGCCATTGGAGTAGCCGCAATATGGGAATATTAGGTACAATTATTTTAGTTTTTATTGTGGTTCACATGAGTAATTTTTGGTTTCAATACAAGTTCGGACATGTTCCTTATTCTCGTTATACAGAAAATATTCAAAGTGGCGAAATTCAAATGGATTACATGCCAGATGCATTTACCATGAATTCTAAAATGGAGGAACAAAATGAAGGTTTAATGAAAGTTACGATTGTAAAAGATTTATATCGTTCGGTTCAATTAGGCTTTAAAGAGTGGTGGTTAGTGGCTTTATATGTGTTAGCAATGGCTGCATTATCGTTCCATTTATACCACGGTTTTCAATCTGCATTTCAAACATTAGGATTAAACCATAAAAAATATAATGGGGCAATAAACTTTATTGGAATTGGAGTGTTTGCTATATTAATTCCAATTGGATTTGCAGCAATGCCACTTTACTTTTTTATCAAATAATTAAATAAATATTTACCGTTAATAATATAAAAAGATGTTAGATTCAAAAATTCCTCAAGGCCAAATCGAATCAAAATGGACAAAGTATAAATCTACTGTTCCATTGGTAAATCCTGCTAATAAACGTAGCTTAGAAATTATTGTTGTTGGAACAGGTTTGGCAGGTGCTTCGGCAGCTGCTACCTTAGCCGAGTTAGGTTATAAGGTTAAAGCTTTTTGTTTTCAAGATTCTCCACGTAGAGCGCATTCAATTGCTGCCCAAGGAGGTATAAATGCTGCTAAAAATTATCAAAACGATGGTGACTCTGTTTACCGTTTGTTTTACGATACCATTAAAGGTGGCGATTACCGTGCACGCGAAGCAAACGTTCATCGTTTAGCCGAGGTAAGTGGTAATATTATTGACCAATCAGTAGCTAGTTGTGTACCTTTTGCTCGCGAATATGGTGGATTATTAAGCAATCGTTCTTTTGGTGGAACACAAGTACAACGTACTTTTTATGCTGCTGGCCAAACTGGGCAACAGTTATTATTAGGTGCATACTCTGGTTTACAACGCCAAATTGGATTAGGAAACGTAAAAATGTATGCTCGCCACGAAATGTTAGACGTGGTAAATATTGATGGCAAATGTCGTGGAATTATTGCCCGCGATTTAGTTTCGGGTAAATTAGAGCGCCACTTTGGACATGCAGTATTATTATGTACTGGTGGATATGGAAATGTATTTTTCCTTTCAACAAATGCCATGGGAAGCAACGTAACAGCTGCTTGGAAGGCTCACAAAAAAGGTGCATTCTTTAGCAATCCTTGCTATACTCAAATTCATCCAACTTGTATTCCTGTTTCGGGCGATCATCAATCAAAATTAACTTTGATGAGTGAGTCGTTGCGTAACGATGGTCGTATTTGGG
>JBGSBN010000243.1:0-4799 GCA_041730515.1 Methylacidiphilales bacterium
GTCGTGAAAGCAGTGCATCGCCCGCTACAGGATTTAGTAAAGTGCACGCAAAAGAACAAGCGGCCATTATAGACCAAGCATTTGCTATTTAATATTTTTAATCGATAAAAAACAACTCAAAGCCAACGTAAAACCATTTTACGTTGGCTTTATAAATTATATAATATGAAATTATTTAAAGTATTTTTAGGCTTTTGGCTTTTTGTAGGTGGCATTTTTTTAGCTTCTTTGTTTTTCCCTAGTGAATTTAAAGTAGAAAGGAGTATAATTATTGATAAACCTGTTTATGAATCATTTGCATATTTAAACAATATTCAAAATATTGCTAAATTGAGTCCATGGGATAAAAACGTGGATACTTCAATGGCTTGGTTCTTTTCTAAAAATAATTCGGGCTTAAATGCTAGCTACTATTTTAGAGGTAATTTATTGGGAAAAGGCTATTTGAAAATTATTGAATGTATTCCAAACGAAAAATTAACTACTGCCTTAGATATAAACGATGGAGGAATGACCTCGAGCAGTACATTTTACTTTGAACGCATAGGTGGCGATAAAACCAAACTAACTTGGAAAGATTATAAAGATGTAGGGTATAACCCATTACACCGATTTCAAATTCCTACCAAAACAGAACAAACAGAATTACAGTTTGACGAGGGTTTGATGAAAATAAGAATTGCCATAATGAGTAGTAATTAATACCGCTCCTCTCCTACTTATATATCTAAAACAAAAAAGGTTGAAACAAATGTTTCAACTTTTTTTGTTTTTTGTCACATTGAGCGGAGTCGAAATGTTTTGTAAACGTGCATATTAAGTTCTCGACTTCGCTCGAACTGACTAGCAATTTAAGACTTTTGAGGCTTCCTCTTTCTTCTTATGTATGATTGATTATGAGCAAACTACCAACCGCTAGCTACAAATCTTACTTTTTCTATTTCTCCATCGTTATTGTAAGTTTTTTTAACTTTTACATCGCGATTAGAAACTTTATTAAATAAAGAAAGAACGTTTAAACCAATTGATTCTGCTAATGAAATATTTTCGTTTGAATTAGCTGGTTTATTTTCTGTAATTACTTCTGATTGAGCTGCAATTTTTAATTGTTCCTTTACATAATCTCTGTAATCCAAATTTTTATCCTTATTGAAAGTATTAGCAGTAATTACCGGCTCATTATTAGTTAAAACGGGGCTTTCATCAACTTTAGGTTGAATAGTAGTCTGATTATTGTTTTTTGGTAAATCTATATTTGCCAAATTATAATTTCCTCCACCATTTTCGGCCACAGGCTTTTTGGGAGCGTTATTGCTAGGGGCTATTGACTGGTTATTTCCACCATTTAAAGGATTTTCTTTTATTGGCTTTTTATTTTGAAGGTTTTTATTAGTTGAAGGAAGCGCTCTTTTGTTTTGCTTTTGCATGCTTGCAGCATTTACTCCTCCAAAAGCTAACATTTCCTTTTCGTTTTCTTTTTGTAACTGTTTTGGAATATTATTTTTAGTTTTAATAATATCGGTAATTGAGTCTTGTTTTGATTTAGCAATGGTGGTATCTACTTTATCGGCCAATTGCTCACCATTATTATTAGTGAAGAAATAAACGCCCATTACTACTGCAATAAAAACTGCTGCAACAGCTGAATAACGAGCAAATAAAGGAAAAATGGTAAAACCACCTTTTTTAGTTAAAATTGGTTTGTTGGCAAAAACAATATCGTTTTCAGGAACTAATTTAGTTTTCTTAAACAATTCAAATTCAGCAGCTAATTCAGGGTAAGTTTTAATTTCTGTTTCTAATGATTTGGTTTCTTCTGGAGTTAAATCGTTTTCTAAAAGCGCTATTAGCTTATCAGAATAATCTGCTACATTTACTTTTTCTTTTTTAAGCAATCCTGAAAAATCGAAAGCCATTGGTTCGGCAATTAATGAAGGTTGATTGCTATTGAATAAATCAAACTCTGCTTTAATAGCAGGATTTTGGTCTAAAAATACAAATAGTTTAGCCACAGCATTATCATCTAACTTTCCATCTAAAAAGTCAACTATAAACTCCTCGTAATTATTAATATTTATTTCCATTTTCCTTATTTTATTTTAAAAAACCACTTTATACTACATTTTCTAACGCGCCCAAATACTCTTTTAAATTTAACCTAGCTCGGTAAATATATACTTTAACCTGGCTTTCGTTAAGGCCAGTAATTTTTCCAATTTCCTCGTAAGAGTAACCTTCATAATCGCGCAACATGATTACACTACGCTGAATTTCATTTAATTTACCCAAAGCTAAATTGATAATTTTTTTATAATCGTTAAAGCTATTGTTGGTAGTTAAATAGTCATCATAATGGTCTTCATAGGTTGCTTTGTGTTTGTCTTTTCGTATTGAGTCAATCATGGTGTTATAGGCAGCGGTAAATAAATACGATTTAGCTTTTTCGGCAATAATATCATTTACTTTCAGCCACATTTTTTCAAATGTATCCTGCACTATATCATGGGCTTTATCTTCATCTCTAATATTTTTATAAATGAATCTATACACCGCATCGGCATAATTTTTAACGCATGTATTGTACTCGGTAACGGTCATTCAATAAGCCAATTATATAAAAATTATAACTGAAACGATTTTTAAATAAAAAAAGTTACAGCTTTCTAAAATTATTTTTCATTTATTTTTCTTTCTAGTTCACTTACAGTTTTATACAGTTGTGGTAATTTTTTGTAAACAATTGATGCTTTAATAGATTCGCCATAATCAAAGGCAGGTGCTCCAAACAGTTTTTGATTTTCCTTTTTAATATTACTGTTTACGCCACTTTTAGCGCCAAGCACCGTTCCATCGGCTATGGTTAAATGGCCTGCAATTCCTACTTGACCAGCTAAAATACAGTATTTTCCTATTTTGGTACTTCCAGCAATGGCGCTTTGACCCGCCATCACAGTGTGTTCACCAATTTCCACGTTATGAGCCACTTGATTTAAATTATCTAATTTTACTCCTTTACGTAAAATGGTACTGCCCATTGTTGCTCTATCTATGCTGCAATTACTTCCAATTTCTACATCATCTTCAATAATTACATTTCCAATTTGCGGAATTTTTTTGTAAGATCTATCGGCTAATGGCGCAAAACCAAAACCATCGCTACCTATAACAGTACCCGAATGAATAATTACATTATTGCCAATTACACAATCGTTATAAATTTTTACACCTGCATAAATAATGCAATTTTCGCCAATAGTTACATTATCACCTATATAAGTTGTAGGATAAATTTGAGTATTGTTTCCGATTTTTACGCCTTTGGCAATATAGGCCAATGCTCCAACATATAAATTGGTGCCTAACTCGACCGATTTATGAATAACCGAACCTTCTTCAATTCCTTCTTTTTTATTGGCGTAAGCGGCAAATTGTTCTAACAATAAAGTGAAAGAAGCATACGCATTTTCCACTTTTATTAAAGTGGCTTTTACTTCTTGACTAGGCACAAAATCGTTATTTACCAATACAGCACTCGATTTGGTATCGTAAATATGCGATTCATATTTCATATTTGCTAAAAATGAAAGTGCACCTTCTTTACCTTCTTCAATTTTAGCTACTGTATGAAGCAATATATCAGGATTTCCAACAATTGTTCCGTTTAACAATTGCGCTAATTGCGCTATACTAATTTGCATTTTTTAATTTTTATAAAGTACGAATATATAATTTTGATTTCCAAATTTCAAATTTACCACATGGAACTTTTGCCACAGATTTCACAGATTACACTGAAATGGTTTATTGGTTGAGATGTTGATTGGTTGACAGGTTAACTGGTTAATTGGTTAACGTATTTATTGATTGGTTTTGTTTCTACAGGCTCATCATGACAAAATTGTATTTAAAATGGATTTTATAAAATCTGTGTATTCTGTGAAATCTGTGGCTACTTTCACCTCACAAAACACATAAAATATTTGGTAACCAATTTGGTTAATGAATCAATATTGTATTGGTCGCTGGCATCGGCTATATCTTGCACTTGGCCATTTTTAAATAAAATATTGATGTGGAAATTATTGGCACTGTAAGCTTTATTTTGGACCGAATCGGTATAAACAAAATATTCAGCTTCCTCCATGGTAATATCCAAGTTATCGGCCGCCATAAATTTATAACTTTCTACCATGGTTTTTTCAAATGGTGCATTTTGCAGCACTACTTTTGGTAACTTTCTGTTGCGTAGCATATTGCACAAAGTACTTAAAATTTTATCGTTATGATTACACCAAACTTTTATTGAGGTAAATATATCATCATCATCAAGCAAACAATAATTATCAAAGGCTTCATTGTTTTTATAAAACTCGTCTTTTCCAATTTTATTGTATAAAAAATAATGCAATGCTGGCGTAGCAAACAATGTTTCATTTTGACTAGCTAAAAACTGTGCTCGTTGAATTATTTTAATTAATAATTGTTCGGCAGCAACCACCGTTTTATGCAAGTAAACTTGCCAATACATTAACCTGCGGGCTATTAAAAATTTTTCGACAGAATAAATGCCTTTTTCTTCAATTACCAATTCATCATTCACCACATTTAGCATATTTATTATTCTATCGTGCCCAATGGAACCTTCTTGCACACCCGTGTAAAAACTATCTCTGCGTAAGTAATCAAGTCTATCCATATCTAGTTGACTAGAAACTAATTGATGTAAAAATTTCTTTTTGTATTTATTGGTAAATATTTCAATGGCTGTGGTTAATTTTCCATCAAATTGCTCATTAAGC
>JBGSBN010000244.1:0-4743 GCA_041730515.1 Methylacidiphilales bacterium
AGAAATATTAACCGACCATGCTTGGTGCGAGCAAAAAGCAGCTAGTAATGCCATTACCATAATTACCTACAATCCAGAGTTAACTGATTTGGTAGCAGATTTATTAGATTTGGTAAAGGAAGAAATTAGCCATTTTGAAATGGTGTTTAATATTATAAAAGAACGTGGGTATACTTTAGGCCGCGAGCGTAAAGATAGTTATGTAAACGAATTGTATCAATTTATGCAAAAAGGAGGAAGCCGCAATGCAAGTTTTGTAGATAGAATGCTTTTTTCGGCCATGATTGAAGCAAGAAGTTGTGAGCGTTTTAAAGTGCTTTCTGAAAACATTAAAGATGCTGAATTATCTAAATTTTATTACGATTTAATGGCAAGTGAAGCAGGTCATTATACCACATTTATAAGCTATGCCCGCAAATATGGAAAAGAGGTAGATGTAGATAAACGCTGGAAAGAATGGCTAGAACATGAAGCCAAAGTTATTGCCAATTATGGCAAACAAGAAACGGTTCATGGGTAAGTTTTTTGAGTTTAAAGTTAATAAAATTGATAATTTGATAATTAAATTTTATTTTTGACTTATGACAATTATAAAAATAAACGAAAATACCGAAAAGGGGAAAAACCTAATTCGAATTTTAGAGCAATATAAAAATCAAACAGATGTTTTGGAATTTTTATCACTTGAAGAATTTGAAACTGTTTTTCTTGTTAATGAAATTGATGAGGGAAGAAAAACTGGCTATGCGTTGGAGGAAGATATTTTGAAAATTCTAGAATCGTAAATGAAAGTACTTTTCACCAAAACATTCGAAAAAAATATTAAAGAAATAAATGATAGCAAAACAAAAAGTGATTTGTTAGAAATAATTTTAGTAGTAAAAAAAGCTAGTAGTTTAGCTGAAATTCCTAATCTTAAAAAACTAAAAGGTTATAAATTTTACTACAGAATAAGGCTAAGAGATTATAGAATTGGAATTTATTTTGAAAAGGATATCATTGAATTTGCTCGTTTTGCTCATAGAAAAGAAATTTATAGATTTTTTCCTTAACAAAATATAACTACTTCACACTTTTCAATAATTGTTCTGCTTCAGCTTGTTTGTTACCTTTTAATTTTATTACCTTTTTCAATGCAGATTTAGCCTTGCCTTTGTTATTTTGTTTAACATAAACTTGGGCCGATAAAAACAGTGCATCTTCATAATATTTTGATTTATTATTATTGGTAATCAAATCTAAAATATCTAAACTATTATCCAACCGGTTTGCTATATACTCATTTTGAGCATTTTTATAGTTTAATGAATCACTGTAATTTTCATTTCTAAATTTATCATTTAATAAAACAGTATCCATCCAATTATTATTGAGTGAGTAATTATTATACCCAACATTGTTATTATTAGCTGGCGCTGGTAAACTAAGTGCTTTGGCTGCCTTACTTGTTATTTCTACCTTCTTTTTACTTTCGGTTTTAGCTATCGCAGGTGCTTTATCTTTTGCTGTAACAGTTTCAGTTTGTACTTCCATTTTAACTTCTGGAATGGCCATATCACTTTCAGCAATTCCAGCATTTTTTTGCCCTATTTCTATTGCACTTACATCATCCATATCTGCTTTTTCAGCTTCCACTGATTTTTCGGTTAATACCTCTGCTGGAACGCTTTTAATAATAGTTTGCTTTTGTTCTTTGTTCAAAGCCAACTCTTCCTTTTTGGCATTCGTTTTTGGAGGTACATAGTTATAAATAGAATCCGTTTCATTTAAAACTGATGGGGATTTTAAAGTGCTTTCGTTTTGTGCTAATTGCGGAGCTAAATTGGTATAATTAAACCAAAATAAACCTACTGCAATTAATAACACGGCAGCAGCACTCCAATAAGTCAATAAATACTTTTTATTGTTTTTTTGCTTTACAATTTCATCAACTGATTTATTAACCTTATTTACCCTATCAACCAATAAACTTGGAACCAACATAGCATCTATTCCCTCTTTCATGTCGGCACATAGTTCACATGTTTTTACATGATTTTCCATGTAAATTAAGTTAGCCTCACTAATGGTATTATTAGCGTAAGCTTCCCAAATGTTATTATCTATGCACGTATTTGTATCCATAAAAATAAGGCTAGGCCTATTGTTATCCCCTTTTGTTCTAATATAATTTTTAAATTTCGTTTACCATTTTGAATATAACTTTTCACTTCATTTTCGGTATAACCGGTTATAGTTGAAATTTCTTGATAGCTTTTTTGTTTCAAGAAAAATAGTTCTATACATTCTCTTTGTTTATCTTTTAATTCAATAATGCTATGTTCTAAAACTTGTAATTTTTCTTCTTTTTCCTGTTTGTCATCATCATGATTCAAAATATTGGATAATTGCATAAATAAATTTTCATTTTCTTCTTCATCTTCATTTATACTTACCAAAACATTGGGCTTGCGCAATAAAATTAAGCAGTGATTTTTACAAACAGTATGCAGCCAACTTTTAAAATTATTGATTTGGTGCTTTTGTAAATCAATAAAAAGCTTTTCGAAAATATTCATGGTGGCATCGTGTGCCGAATCTTCGTCCTTTAAATATTTTACACAAACAGTAAAACACATGAGCGAATGGCGCTTAAATAGCTCACCCACCACTAAATTATTTTTAGTGTTTTGGTAGTTAACTACCAAGTTTTCATCGCTTTCTGTTTTTAAATTAACTAACAAGGAAAACAAATATGAAAAAAATTTATGGAATATTAGAACTAATTGTTTCTAACTACCAAAACCAATTCAATTTTATAACTATGAAATCAATATTTTTAAGCGTAACACTTTTGTTAACTACATTTTTAAACGCACAAAACAACAAGCCAATTAAGGCTAAATTACAAAAAGCTACTGTTTATTTACAAGGAGCACATTTGTATTATTCAGAAACGGTAAGCCTAAGCCAAGGTATTAACGATTTAGTTTTTGAAAATATTTCATCAAGTATCAATGTGGCTTCTTTGCAAGCTAATTGTAAAGAAGGAACTGTTATGGAAGTTCGTAATTTTGAAAAGTACAAAGAGCGTAAACCTGCTACCAACAAATATGCACGCGAAATTGAACGCATTCAAGACTCGCTTGAGGATTATAAATTTTACGATATAGAATTAGATAATAAACTAAAGGTTATATCTACTGAAAAAAATTTGTTGACCAATAATAAACTGATGCGTGGCGAGTTATTTAACGATTCGTTGGTATTATTGCGCGAAAGCATGATTTTTTTAAAAGCCAAGTTGAACGAATATTATGAACAAGAACTCAAAATAACACGTAACAAGGCAAACAATGCTAAAACAGTAACCAAATTACAAGAGCGTTATAATTTATTGATTAACTTACAACAAAATAATGGAGAAGAAAACCAAGAAGATGAAACGCCAACTATGCAAGTCATAGTAACTATTTTCGCTGAAAACCCAACACAAACTCAAGTAAGTTTTAACTATTTAATTCCAAATGCAAGTTGGGTGCCTCAGTACGATTTACAAGCATCAACCCAAAGCAATAATTTTCAACTAAAATACTTTGCCAATATTACCCAAAACTCGGGCTTAGATTGGAAAAATACCAGCTTAACCTTAAGTACCTCAAACCCCAATGAAGCCAATTTTAAACCAGAACTAACACCTTGGTATTTAAGCTTTTTGGAATACAGACAAAAACCTGCCGTGAATTATTTATCAAATGCCATGGTTCCAATTCAAGCAACCAGAAAAAATGTAATGACCGATGATGTACAAGCAGAAAAAAACACTGAATCGCAAATAGAAGAAAAACCACTAACCAATTATATTGAGGTGAGCCAAAACTTAATAAGAACTGAGTACGAAATAAAGTTAAACTATAACATTGCCAGCGATGGCAGAGCGCATAAAGTTTTAATTAATCAAAAACAAGTTCCTATGCAATTAGCATTTGCAGCAGTTCCAAAACTCTGTAATGATGCATTTTTACAAGCAAAAATTGTAGGCTGGGAAGATTTAAATATTATTCCAGGCAGCGCACGCTTATATTTTGACGGCACTTATGTAGGCGAAATGTACTTAAACGCTAGCAGCAATAGCGATACTTTAAGTGTAAATTTAGGAAGAGATAAAACCATAGTTTTAACACGCAAAAAATTAAAAGAAAAGTTTAAAGTTAAATTTATTGATAACGAAAAAATAGAAACTAGAACCATAGAATTGATGGTACGTAATACCAAAAATATGGCACTAGAAATGGAGTTAGAAGACCAAATTCCAATTGTGCAAGGAACGGAGGAAATAAAAGTAAAACTACTTCATAGCGATGACGCTGAGTTAGATGAATTAACAGGCAAACTAAAATGGCGTGTAAAAATTGGTTCTAAAGATACCAAAAAGATAACCTTTACTTACGAAATAAGGTACCCTAAAGGTAAGCCAATAGCAGGTTTATAAAATTCACAATTAATAAAAAAGAGGTTGACTCAAAAAGTCAACCTCTTTATATTTTGCCACATTAAGCGATTCTTATTTATCGCATAGACATCAACTTAATTTATGTTTTTTTATTGTAAACATATTTGCAAATTGAAGTTCCAGAGGAACGAAACATTTTATAACAACGGGTTTTAACCCGTTTAAAAAAAATGAAGGCAGCTTGTTTTACAAAAAGCCCAAAAAATTTGCACAAAGCCTTTGGCTTTGTGCAAATTTTTTGGGCTTTTTGG
>JBGSBN010000245.1:0-4612 GCA_041730515.1 Methylacidiphilales bacterium
CCAATGTAAAAGGTGTTTATGCCATTGGCGACATTGTTAAAGGACAAGCTTTGGCTCACGTAGCAAGTGCTGAAGGCATTATCTGTGTAGAGAAAATTGCGGGTCACCTTCCTGAACCATTGAATTATAATAATATTCCAGGATGTACTTATAGTTCTCCAGAAGTAGCATCGGTTGGTTATACCGAAAAAGCTGCTAAAGAAGCTGGTTACGAAATTAAAGTAGGTAAGTTTCCTTTTAGCGCAAGTGGTAAAGCTAGTGCTGGTGGAGTAAAAGAAGGTTTTGTAAAAGTAATTTTTGATGCAAAATACGGTGAGTTTTTAGGAGCACACATGGTAGGTGCAAACGTAACAGAAATGATTGCAGAAGTAGTGGTGGCACGTAAGTTAGAAACTACTGGAATGGAAATTATTAAATCTGTTCACCCTCATCCAACTATGAGCGAAGCAATAATGGAAGCTACTGCCCAAGCTTATGGTGAGTGTATTCATTTATAAAAAGTGCGGAATTCGAATTGTGGAATGCGAAATTCCAAATAAATAAAATCAAATCCCAATTGAGTAATCAGTTGGGATTTTTTTTTGAAATAAATATCCCAAAAACAAGATAATTCAAACTTATATTAAGCTACTTACATTGATTATTCAATTAGATAGATAAAATTTTATCTAATTGGTTCGTTAGGTTTTGTCTCATTTTTTTATCATTTGTTTTTACAGAATTTATTTTGGAATAAATCATAACGAAAACATTATCTATAAAAAATGCTTAAGCGCTATGAAATATATGCCAAAAACTTATATTCGAGCAAATTTTTTAAATTAGCATGAATAATAATTTTATGAAAAAAGGATTGCCCCATTTGGTGGCAGTTGGGGTAATTTTTATTGCCATGTTTTTTTACTTTCAACCATTTTTTGGAGGAAAAGTACTAAAGCAATACGATGTAAGCCAATGGCGCGCTACCTACGAAGAAACTAGTAAATTTGAAACCCAATCAGGCGAAAGAACTTATTGGACAAACAGTATTTTTGGTGGTATGCCTAATTATTTAATTGGAGCGTCTTACACTGGTAATTGGACAAATTCTATTTATTTTAAATTCCAACAGGTTTTTAAACACCCAACAGATACCGTATTTTTATTGTTCATTTGTTTTTACATCATGTTGTTGGTTTTTGAGGTAAATGCTTGGCTTGCCATTATTGGGGCTTTGGCTTTTGCATTTAGTTCATTTAACTTTATAAATATTGATGCGGGCCATATTACCAAAGGAAATGCAATTGCATTTATTCCGCTAGTTATAGCTGGTATTCAAATGTGTTTACACAAAAACAGAATAATGGGTGCTTTGCTTACTGGTATAGCACTTTCATTGCAATTAGCAGCTAACCATTTACAAATAACTTATTACCTAATATTTATAATAATAGCTTGGGTTATTGTTGAAATAATAGATGCAGTAAAAAACGGTACTTTTAAAAATGTTTTATTAAGTGGTGTGTTTTTAGGTGTAGCTGCTCTGGTAGCAGTTGGAACCAATATTACAGGATTATTAACTACCGAAGAGTATGGTAAATACAGTTTACGAGCGCCAAGCGAACTTACCGTAGCGGCTGATGGTGCAACTAAAGCTGATAATGGAAGCACGGGCTTAGACAAAGACTATGCTTTGGCTTGGAGCAATGGTGTAACAGAACCTTTAACTTTATTAATTCCTAATTTTTATGGTGGTGCAAGCAATGGAGAATTAAGTACCAATAGCGAAACGTTTAAATTATTAAAATCTGCTGGTTATGATAATGCTAACGCTAAACAAGCTGTTAAACAAATGCCAATTTATTGGGGAGATCAGCCATTTACAGCGGGACCAATTTATTATGGCGCAATTATTTGTTTCTTATTTGTGTTTGGAATGATAGTGGTAAAATCGAATGCTAAATGGTGGATTTTAGCAGCTTCGTTATTGGCTATTTTCTTATCAATGGGTAAAAACTTTATGCCATTAACGAATATTTTCTTCGATTATTTTCCATTGTATAATAAGTTTCGTTCTGTTACCTTTATTTTATGCATAACCCAAGCTTTATTCCCATTAATGGCATTATTGGCTTTGCGCGATTTAATGAATAATAAAATAAGCAAAACCGATTTAATGAACGGCTTAAAATTTGGTGGTGGAATTGTGGCAGGATTGTGTTTGTTATTTGCAGTTGTGCCCGGGATATTCGCAAGTTTTACGGGTGTTAATGATGCAAAAATGGATCCTAAATTAGTAGAAGCATTAATGGCAGATAGAGAAAGTATTATGCGTGCTGACGCATTTCGTTCCTTTGCTTTAATTGCTGCTGCGTGTGCGCTTATTTGGTTTTTCTTTAATAAAAAAATTACAGAACTAGTATTTGTAAGTGTACTAGGTTTATTGGTTCTTGGCGATTTATGGCAAGTAGATAAACGTTACTTAAATGACAGTGATTTTGAGAAAAAGAAAGCTGCTGTTTTGTTTGAAAAATCGCCTGCAGATGAAGAAATTTTAAAAGATCCGGACCCTAATTACAGAGTTTATAACAACACTACCGACTTTGATAAAGATGCTATTACATCCTATTATCACAAAACAATTGGTGGTTACCATGGTGCTAAAATGCGCAGATTCCAAGAGTTAATTGAATGGCAATTGGCCAAAAACAACATGGAATGCTACAATATGTTAAATGTAAAATACATTATTTTAGGCGATTCAACTGGTCAAAAATTTGTACAACGAAATTATGCTGCCAATGGCAATGCTTGGTTTGTTAATAATGTAAAAATGGTAGCCAATGCCGATGAAGAAATAAAAGCATTAACAGGTTTTAGCTCAAAACAAACTGCAATTGTTGACAAACGTTTTGAAGGCGAATTGGCTAATTTTAAAATGAATTTTGATAGCATGGCAAGTATTAAATTTATTAGTTATGCGCCAAACAAATTGGTTTATGAAACAAACGCATCTTCACCTCAGTTAGCTGTATTTAGCGAAGTGTATTACGATAAAGGTTGGAATGCTTATGTTGATGGAAAATTAGTTCCTCACTTTAGAGCTGATTATGTATTGCGTGCCATGTTAGTTCCTGAAGGTAAACATAGCATTGAGTTTAAATTTGAACCAGCTACTGTTAAAAAAGGCGAAACCATTGCTTTGGCTTCATCAGCTACTTTATATGTTGGCTTATTGGTGTTATTAGGATTTTATTTTGTTAAAAAACCTAAAACCGAAATAGAGAAAAAATAAGAACTATCGTTTTTATAAAATAAAATAGGGGCTATCTTAAATAAGACAGCCCCTATTTATATGCCATTTTGGATAATTCTCTACACATAATTGTTTATGAGTTTATATTAAAAAAATAAATGAAATAATTTATTACTTGCTGTAAGATTTTAAATGTATTCTTGATAAAAAATTCAGATAATTGCTTGAATTTAAGTTAGAAAGTAAATTATTTATTATTTGCTTAATAAATTAAAATCGGTCTGAAACCTACAGTTGGGCTAACTGAATAGTGTGCACTACTTGTTATTTGTATTTCATTACTATTGCTATTCCAACTTCCACCTTTAACAATATTTGTATCTGATACCATTTCTGCAACATTGCCACTTACATCATATAAACCATAATCGTTAGGAAAATGCGTTGCAACACCAACTGGTCCATAAAACATTCCAAAAGTTTTGAATTGGGCCAATGAACATCCCTTGACATTTATTGGTACACCGTTACCCCAAGGATATTTACTATCTATTCTTCCACCTCTTGCTGCATGTTCCCATTCATTATTTGTTGGTAAACGAATTTCATATTTATACTTGTCATTGGAGATTTTATTGGCAAGCCATTTACAGTACAATTCTGCACCTTGTATTGAAATATTAACTACTGGATAATTCAATCTTTGTAAATAGTTACTTTCATACTTCGAAATTTTTGATTCATCTAATAGTAACCATTGGTTTGTATCAACCATAGCAATGTTATATTCATTCATTTTACCTTTAAGTTTTAAGTCATTTAAAAACTCCAAGTATTGAGCATTTGTAATCTCACATTCCGACATATAAAAACAAGGAATTTCTATATTTTTTTCGCCAATTTGAGTTGTACCTTGTGGAATAAATACGAATTTTTCAATGCCTTTGTTGAACAAATAAAATCGTTTTTTTTCTTCCGATTTGTCAATATTTTCATTAACAGTTTCGTTTTCTTCAGGAATTGAAATTCCTATTTTAAACACAACTAAAATAATTACCAAAAGTATATTTGAATTCATTGGTTAAAGGTTTTAATATTTAAAGCAAAGTGTTTAAATCACGAATATAATTATTTATAATTTTATAAAACAATTCAACATTACATCAAAACAACAATTTAACAATACATCCATTCAACAATTCAACAATATAACAATACATCAATTTAACAATTCAACAATAAACCTTATAATTGCACTTCGATTTTTTTAAGATTAAGATGAACTTTATTGAAGAACTAAAATGGCGCGGCATGTTACACGATGTAATGCCTGGAACAGAAGAATTACTGAATAAACAAGTTACGCGCGGATATATA
>JBGSBN010000246.1:0-4585 GCA_041730515.1 Methylacidiphilales bacterium
AATGCTTCGGGTGGGCCAATTTACATAGCTGCCGATGCTGAAGTAATGGAAGGCTGCAAAATACGTGGGCCATTTGCCTTGTGCGAACATGCTGGTTTAAAAATGGATGCCAAAATTTATGGTGGAACCACGGTTGGTCCTTATTGTAAAGTAGGTGGAGAGGTAAGTAATGCGGTGTTTTTTGCCTACAGCAATAAAGGTCATGATGGGTTTGTGGGCAATGCTGTAATTGGCGAGTGGGTAAATATGGGTGCCGATACCAATAACTCGAATCTTAAAAATACTTACGATGAAGTAAAAATTTGGAACTACGATAAACAAAAGTTTGAAAAAACCGGCTTAACGTTTTGCGGCTTAATAATGGCCGATCATGCTAAATGTGGTATAAACACCATGTTTAACACAGGAACGGTAGTAGGAGTGGGTGCAAATGTGTTTGGTGCAGGTTTTCCGCGTAACTTCATTCCCGATTTTGCTTGGGGTGGCCCACAAGGTTTTGAAACTTTTGTAATCAATAAGTTTTTTAAAACGGCCGAAGCAGTTTATAAACGCAGAAGCTTAGAACTAACTGAAGACGATAAAAATATTTTGACTTTTATATTTAACGAAACCAAACAATATCGTTTTTGGGAAACTAAATAGTATTAGCCACAGATTACATAGATTGCAAAGAAAAATTTGTTAGAGATGTTGGTTTAACAGCCAACATCATTTTTGATTATAGAATTGGATGAAAATAATTGATTTATGAACTAGTCTTCTCTATACCAATAAACTTTTACTTTTAAATTTATCGCCATTTTGCAATAATTTATTATTTGAAAAATTTGGTCTTTATATCTTTCAAATCTGCTCGTTTTTCTTAAATAATATTTATTTTTCCCAAAATATATTTCTTCCTTAAAATTTACCCACTTCTCAATAATAGTATTTTCTATAGGTAAATTTAAAATTTTGAATTTAGGAACAACTTGGTAATACGAGGAATTTCCTTGAATCCAGCATCTTACTCCGTCAATATATAAATCTGTGTCTAAATTTTCAGTGTTCATTCTTTCAAAGTCAATTTCAATTTCGAATGGTAAATTATCGCTTTCTTGTTCCAAAAAGAATAAAATTTTTTCGAAAATTAACTTTAAAATAAAAGGGTCAATTAATTTTTTTTCTTCATCTTGGTCTTGTGGAAACAAAAAATTTTTTTCTTCTTTACTTAAAAAATTGTAATTATTTGACCATAAGCTTCCACATGCAATTTCATATTCAAAATCACTGCCTAAAAATGGAGCTGTATCAATTAATTCAGGAATTGAATTTTGAGAATTTAAAATAACTTGATATCCCATATTATTATTTACTTTATTACTGCCGATGTTGGTGTCCTCGCCAATATCAATTTATTCTTACTACCTTAACCAATAAAAACTCTGCGTCCTTCGCGAAAATCTTTGTGTCCTTTGCGGTTAAAATAAATAAAAAAATTTACTCATTATTCTTAGCGGATGTAAGTTTTAAAATAGTAATAATAAAATTTAATACCATTATTGTAATAACTGGTAAATCTATTTTCTCAAAATTAAATCCTAAATACAGAATTAGGAAATTAATAATAAAGGAAATAATTACAAAGACCCAAAAACTATTTTTGTTTAGATAAAACTTGTTAACAGCTATTATTGAAAAAAGTGCGTTAATTAAATATGGAATTCCTTGAAAGAATAATGGTAAAAGACATAATCCACCATCACAACCATTTTTACCTAAATCATGTAAATAATAAAATAACCCAATACATGTTAATAATATCAAAAAAAAATTAATTCTAGTTCTTTCCATTTTTCTAATAGGTGGTATAATTGTTTTGTAACTTATAAATTTACTCAACTTCAAACTTATACTTTAAATTGTTCTTTATAATTTGAAAGTTAATTTTCGGATAGTATAAAAAACAATTTGTGTAATCAGTAGTAAAAAATCTCAGCGTTCTTTGCTTCAATCTTTGCATCCTTTGCGGTTAAACAAAAAATATCTGTGTAATCTGTGGCTCCTTTTCCTACAAATGCTAAATCACATTTACCTCAGGAACAATGGTAACCCCAAATTTTTCGAAAACCGATTCTTGAATTTGCATGGCTAGTTTCCAAATTTCGTTACCAGTTGCATTGCCATAATTTACCAAAACCAAAGCTTGGTCTTTATGCGAACCAGTGTTTCCAACTATTTTACCTTTCCAACCACATTGTTCTATTAACCAACCTGCGGCAAGTTTAGTGTAGGTTTCGCTGGTTTTGTAACCAACCAAAGTTGGGAATTTTTCTTTTAAACTTAAATATTCTTCAGTTGGAATTTCAGGATTTTTAAAAAAACTACCCGCATTTCCCAATACTTTTGGGTTAGGTAATTTCGATTCACGAATGGCTATTACCGCTTCGCTTACATCTTGAATGGTAGGATTTTCAATGTTTTTATTCTTTAAAACATCTTGTATAGCACCGTACGAAACATTAATTTTTGCTTGTTTGGCTAATTTAAATGTAACCGATGAAATAATGTATTTTCCTTTGGCTTCATGTTTAAAAACACTTTCGCGGTAGCCAAATTTGCAATCAGCATTGCTAAATATTTTTACTTCATTATTTTCTATTTCGTAGGCTTCTACTTCATGGCAAGTATCTTTAATTTCAACACCATAAGCACCAATATTTTGCATAGGTGCAGCACCCACACAGCCAGGTATTAACGAGAGGTTTTCAACTCCTGAATAATTATTTGCTACACAATGCATTACAAAGCCATGCCAGGTTTCGCCCGCCATGGCTTTTAAATACACATAATCGTTATCTTCATTTGCTTTTTCAATGCCTTTAATACTCATTTTTAAAACCAAACCATCAAAATTTTTGGTCAATAACATATTGCTACCACCACCTATAACTAGCGTTTTTCTGTTGGCTAAATTAAAATTATCAATTACAAATTGAAGTGTTTCAATCGAATCAATTTCAATAAAATCAGATGCAATGGCATCAATACCAAAAGTATTAAATGGTTTAAGCGAAATATTGGGTTTTAAAATCATTTGGGGCAAATAAATGTTTTATTTTTTTAACTGCAAACAATAGAACAAAAGTAAATAAGGTTAATTCATAAGTAATTTTATAAAAAACCTATATCTGCGAAATTCTGCTCCCGATAAATCGGGATGCGGGAAAACTATGGGAACTTAGGGAATTTACTAAAGTCTGGTTTGCGTTTTTCTAGGAACGAATTTTTACCTTCTTTAGCTTCATCGCTTAGGTAATAAAGTAAAGTAGCATTTCCTGCTAATTCTTGAATACCTGCTTGTCCGTCTAACTCAGCATTAAAACTTGCTTTTATCATACGTAAAGCCACTGGACTTTTTTCAATCATTTTCTGACACCATTTTATGGTTTCGTCTTCTAATAATTCTAAAGGCACCACTTTATTTACCAAGCCCATATCTAAAGCTTCTTGCGCATTGTATTGGTCGCATAAAAACCAAATTTCTCTGGCTTTCTTTTGGCCAACCACTCTAGCTAAATAACCAGCACCAAATCCACCATCAAAACTACCCACTTTTGGTCCTGTTTGACCAAATTTGGCATTTTCGGCAGCTATTGAAATATCGCAAATTACATGCAATACATGTCCGCCACCAATGGCATAACCCGCTACCATAGCAATAACCGTCTTTGGAATTCTGCGGATTTGCATTTGTAAATCCAATACATTTAAACGAGGAATTCCGTCATCGCCTATATAACCTCCGTGTCCGCGCACACTTTGATCGCCACCACTGCAAAAAGCTTTTCCGCCTTCGCCAGTTAAAATTACCACACGCACATCTTGATTTTGGCGCGCTAATTCCATGGCTTCGCTCATTTCTTGAACAGTAAGTGGGGTAAACGCATTGTGTACATGCGGACGGTTAATACTAATTTTAGCAATACCTTCGTAGTATTGAAATAAAATTTCCTTGTACTCCTTTAGAGTTGTCCAATTATATTTACTTGTCATATTTTTTTTAGTTTATAGTTGATGGTTGATAGACCATAGATAATTTAACTATGGTCTATCGTCTATTAACTATGGTCAATTTTCATCTTCCTAAACGCTTTATACACTTCGGCACTTTTATCCATTTCAAAACTTAGTTCTAATATTTTGGCTGTTTCCGAAGGTTCAAAAAACGAATTTAATGCTTCATTCAATTCATTTTGCGAAGTGCAATTTTCGTAAATTAATCCAAAATCAGCAGCTAAATTTTTTGCTTTCAATGTATGTTTGGTCAAAAAGAATTTATCTAATTCGGGCGCACTGCTCGGTCCTTCAATTAAATTAAAAATTCCCCCGCCATTATTATTTAATAAAATTACACGCAAATTGTTTGGAATATAATTATTCCAAAAAGCATTTCTATCGTAAAAAAACGCTAAATCGCCCGTAATTAAAGTGGTAATTTTATTATTAATTAGGGCTGCGCCCAATGCAGTTGATGTACAACCATCAATACCGCTGGTGCCTCTGTTACAAAAAACCGTTAAATTTTTATTTGGCAAACCTAAAT
>JBGSBN010000247.1:0-4560 GCA_041730515.1 Methylacidiphilales bacterium
TATTTAGATGAATATAGTTATAGACTTAACAGATCACAAAGCAAGGAAACCATATTTGACAACCTAATTAATAGAATTGTCAAAGCTAAATACTTGGGATACAGGCAAATTATAATAAGTAGCTAGGTGAGTATCTCTAAACTTTAATTTTAACTTATACTAAAATTTTATCGGCCACGAAGCGTAAAACTTCTTCAGCCCAAAAAATAAGGGTTAACCCTTATTTTTTCTAAAATCATTAACCATTTCTTTTGAACAAAAATAGAAACCCTGCTTTTATTAGGTTTATTGTATTAATATGCAGTTACAAATAAGTACAACCCAATGACAAAATATTTTAAAAAATTAGGTGATCATTTAATATTAGTTTGCTTAGGATTGTTAGTGTTTTTAACATTTTCATGCAATGAAGGAAACGAAAAAAAGCAAGCTAAAAAACCTTGGAACCATAAGGATGTAATGCCAACTAAATTTAAATGGTTTTTAAACACCAATAACTATACGGATAGTAATTATAAAGCACGATTTCAAACTTATTACCAAGAGTTTTTAGCTCAAAACCAAACCGATTCCGCATTATTTTGCTTGTTAACCTATGGCGAAATGATAGACCAAAATTATATGAACGATTCGTTTTGGTTAAACACTGCAAAAGCGCATTTAACAAAGTATGAACCAATATCAACCGAGGGTGGCGAGTTAATTAAGCTTTATTATTACATAGGTTCGCAATACGAGGTGTTGGGAAATTACCCAGTGGCTAAAGATTGGTACAATAAAGCAATGAACCATCCTAAGGTACTGCCCAGAACCAAAATAAATTGCATGAGCATGATTGCCGTATTGTATTTACACGCCAACGAAGCAGAAAAGGCATTGCCATTGCAATTAGAGCGATTAAACTATTTTGAAAAAGAGCAAGATACCATCAATATTGGTGTGGCCTATGCCAATATTTCGAATAGTTATAATGAATTAAATGCCAGTAGTCTTGCCCTTAAAAACATAAGAAAGGCCATAGAATATGCTAAACTAAAGCATGATACCAATACCTTAATTGTGTTTTTGTCTAATTATTTTGTTTTAACAAAAAATGATAACCTCCATATGGTTTACACACCCAGTTTAATAAACGAACTGTATGAGTTTAACAAAATTTGTGCTGCCTATAGTAAACTAAGTCCTTATAACAAATGGGTTTTGCAAGATTGTAACTTACATTATTACTGGAAAACCAACAAGTTAGATAGTATGAAAATAACCTTGGAACAAATAGATAAAATAAGGAAAATACTAAACAATCCAATTTTTGATAATAAATATGAAAGTATGGTAGCGCATTATAACGACAAGCTAGGTATTGCTGCGCATAATGAAGATAAGTTGATGGAAATGGCTAATTATTTTGAGAAAAATGAAATGCCTTTTGAATCTTTTAGGCTAAACATAATGCTTGAATTAATAGCAAAACGAAAAGGGGATTACAAAAAGGCATTGGTTTATAACGATAAAATTCATGAATTTGAATTAGCAAGGATTAACAAAAACAACAATGGCAAGGTGTACGAAATGGATGTAAAATACCAAACTGCTAAAAAAGACCAAGAGCTATTGATACAAGCCGAAAAACTCAAAATTAAACAACAGAACATTGGCTTATTAATAGCAGGCTTGGTAATAGTGGTGCTAGCCTTTGTTATTTATCTTATTTGGCAAAAGCAAAAGTTAATTACCGAAAAACGAAAGAATGAAACCTTATTTACCCAAAAGCTAATGGAAAACACCGAAGAAGAAAGAATGCGGATAGCCAAAGATTTACACGACAGCATAGGCCATGAATTATTGAGCATAAAAAACGCTATGATTAATAAGCTGCAATTTACCGAAGATAAAATAGACCATGTGCTGAACGAAGTAAGGGAAATTAGCAGGAATTTATTTCCGGTAATGTTTGAAGAAGTGGGTTTAAAAATTAGTGTGGAACAATTAATTGAGCAAATTATTAAGTCGGAAGGTTTTTTTGTTATTGGCGAAATTAACTACATAGCTGGTACTTTAGATACCAAAGCCGAATTGAATATTTATCGTATTATCCAAGAGGCATTGAGTAATGTGCGGAAATATGCGCAAGCACAATCAGCCAAGGTTAGCATTAATCAAACAACTGATAGTATTGATGTTGAAATTATTGATAATGGAAAAGGTTTTAATGTAATGGAAGTACTTAAGCAGGGCAAAGCATTTGGCTTAATGAGCATCAATCAACGTTGTTTGGCTTTAAAATCAATGGCTAATATCACATCAAACGAAAGTGGAACTACTATTTCGTTCCAAGTAAAATTATAAGCCCATGTATAAAATAATAATTGCCGATGATCACCCCATAACATTACTTGGAACCGAAGCTTTTTTAAAAGGCTTAAACCATCATATTGTTGGCTGTTATCCTACAGGTACAAGTTGTTTAAATGCCATTGTAAGTCAGTTGCCCGATTTAGCCATAATTGATGTAAGCATGCCCGGTATGAGTGGTTTGGAAGTACTTAAAAATGTTAAGGCCAAAAAACTTGCTACTAAAATAATATTACTCACCATGCACCATGAACTTTCGGTTTATTACAAAGCCAAAGAGTATAACTGCGATGGGTATGTATTAAAAGACAATGCTCAAAACGAGTTAGCATTATGTATTGATACTGTTATGAAAAATGAACAATTTGTAAGTTCCATGCTTGAAGGTACATTACTTATTGATAATAATCCCAATGGCAATGAACTACTGGTACTGCTTACTTCAACCGAAAAAAAGGTATTGGAATTGGTAGCTCAACATAAAACCAATAAAGAAATTGGCGTTTATTTATTTATAACCGAAAAAACGGTTGAATCACATAAACGCAATATGGTTGAAAAATTAGCGCTACCAAAAGGAAAAAACGTGCTGTTGTAATGGGCATTGAAGAATTTAAAATAGGTAGAATTGGTTAGCAATTGAGTTAGCAACACACTGATAGTTATTATTAATGAAGTGTTTTATACATTGACTATTGTATAAAATCAAGTATTACCATTCAAATGGGTTTACTGTTTTTAGTTCAGCAATCGGTTTAAAATCAATTGTGTTTCGAGTTATCAAGGTAAGCTTATTTACTATTGCAGTAGCTGCAATTATAGCGTCAGGTAATTTAATTTTATAAGATTTTCTTAACTTAATGGTTTCTTCTTCAACCTGCTCATTTATGGCATATACTGTTGATTTTGAAATAAACTCTTTCGTTAGGCTTTCATTAACAAAACTTGAGAAATTGTAACCTAATAATTCAAGTTTGGTAATAATTGATATATGTTGCCCTTGTGCACAAATTTTATCTAATTTTTCTAATGCGTTATCATTTAATGAAGTATTTGATAGGAAGTAGATAACAGTGTTTGTGTCAAAAATATAATTCACTACCATTCGTTTCTTGATTCTTCAATATAAGCCAACATTTTATCTGCTTCATTTTTTGAAAGCTTTCCTCTTAAGCTTTTGTATGCATTATTATCCTTCATTTTTGAGTCTGTAAGAGGTAATATAATGACTTCCAATTCTTCATTAACAAGATTTATTGGCAAAAGTATTTGTAGGTTTGTTGTTGTAGGCGTAATTATATGGCGTATAGCTTCCATCAATTTATTTTTTAACAAACATAATTTATTTCAATCAAATTTTGATGATATTGTTATTAGTTTTTACAGGGAGATTGTGAAGTCAAGTGTTTAAAAGAGGTTTGATGCAAATGATTTTCTTTGCTGAAAACTGCAAACAATCATTTTTATTGGTGTGTTATCGTTTTATTTTCGCAGTGCAGTTTTTAGAACTGATTAATTCTCAAAAATTTAAATTCATACATACACAACATGACAAAAGTATCAGTTATTGGAGCAGGTGCGGTGGGTGCAACCACAGCCGATGTTATTGCTTATCGCCAATTGGCCGATGAGGTAGTTTTATTAGATGTTAAAGAAGGTTTTGCTGAAGGTAAAGCGTTAGATATTTACCAAACTACTTCGTTATTAGGCATGAAAACTCGCGTTAGCGGAACTACAAACGATTATAGCAAAACTGCTAATTCAGATGTGGTAGTTATTACTTCAGGTATACCTCGTAAACCAGGTATGACCCGCGAAGAGTTAATTGGTACCAATGCAAATATTGTAAAAACAGTTGCTGAAAATGTATTAAAACATTCGCCAAACGCAATTATAGTAGTAGTTTCTAACCCAATGGATACTATGACTTACTTAGCTTTAAAAGCTACAGGCTTACCTAAAAACAGAATTATTGGTATGGGTGGTTTATTGGATAGCGCTCGTTTTAAAGGTTATTTAGGTTTAGCTTTAAACCAACCAACTGCCGATATTCAAGGAACAGTTATTGGTGGTCATGGCGATACTACTATGATTCCTTTAACCCGTTTACAGATGAACTCGATGCCTCTCCATATGAACTTCGATTCGGGTCGGGTCATGGTGCGTACGGCTCCAGATCTTTCAGCAACGTTTGCAGGAAGCCCTTGA
>JBGSBN010000248.1:0-4508 GCA_041730515.1 Methylacidiphilales bacterium
AAAATGAAGTTTTAAGCCGCAGTAAGCAAGAAGGTGGTTATAATGCAAGTCCTGCCATGTTTCAATTTGGCTATCAATTTGAAAAACAATATTTAAATGAAGGTAATTACCAAGCTTTATTTGAATTTCTGCCTATGATTACAGGTGTTGACCAACAATTAATTATTCCTAGTTTAACTTTTTTAAATGGATTTAGAAACAATAAAAATGGCTGGGAAATAGCTTTTGGACCAACAATTGGTTTGGTTAGCAAAATGGATGGAGCCGATTATAACGGTAAATTTTACAGTAGAAAAGATTTAGAGGCAATGAAAATTACCAATTTAAAAACAGAAAAAAGATTGGATAGTAGAGGCGATATGGAATTAACAGGTGCAATAATTGTGGCTTTTGGAAAAACTATAAAAAGTGGCCGATTAAATATTCCTCTTAATTTGTGGGCAACTATACCTAATAGCGATGGATTTAGAATAGGCATATCGTTTGGATATAACTCCAAATTATAAGTACATAAAATACTAATTTACATTCAATTGAAAAACATTACAATGAAAAAATAACTTGATTTTGGTTAATCGTATATTTTTTCTTAGAATTGAGAATTAGACTAACCAAATATTTAAAATTAATAAATAATAATTTTACTAAACTTATGAAAATTAAACTTGTCATTTTAACAATATGCTTTCTTTTAGCAACCAAGCTTACCCAAGCTAGTAATGAAGTGAAAAACGATGATTATACTGCTTTTTCTGACACCATAAATAAGGTTGAAATTACTTTAAAAGATGGAACTATTTTAAAAGGTGAACTACTGGAAATGAATTTAATAGAATTAAAGCTAAAAACAGATTTGGCAGGCATTATTACTATTTTACAAGTTAACGTAGCTAACATAAAAAGAATAACAAACAATGAAAACGACCAAGTTAATAAACCTACCCAAAAACCCGAAGAAGAGTACTATGATTCAAGAAATCCAAATAATTTAAATATTGTAAAATTTGGAGGCTCCAACAATAATAATAATAATGGAAAAAACCGAAACTTTATACCTTTTATTACCTCTAATAAATACTCATTTAGCAATAATTACAGTGGACTAAAAAAGAACGAAATGCTTTATCAAAATATTTGGGTTTTATACAATGGGTTAGACTATGGTATTTCTAATAATCTTTCAGTTGGTGGTGGATTTTTATATTTGTTTGTTGGTGGTTTTGGAAATATAAACTTAAGAACCCAATTTGAAATAACAGAAAATATAAAAATTGGTGCTGCTTATAATATGTTTTTTACCTATGGAAGTGCTATTTCTGATAACACCGGTAGCGAATATTTTGGTTTATTAACCGGAGGAATTACTGTGGGAAGTAAAGAAAATAATATAACTGTAAGTGCGGGACAAGGGGACTACAGAGGCGTAAATGCATTAGCTAACAATGGAAGTAATTTAAATAGTCTTGGATTATCTGTTAGTGGAATGGCCAAATTAAATAATAATCTTTATATTATGACTGACAATTTCTTTTTAAAAGATTCAGATAAAAGATTTTTCAGTGTCACATTTAGAATTCCAGGTAAAAGTAATTGTTTTGATTTTGGTTTAATGGGGAATACTTATACTAGTAGTTTTGACAAATACGATTATAATACTTCAAAATATACTACTGTAAATCGTGAAGAATTTGTTCCATATCCTTTTTTAGGATATGTGTATAAAATAAAATAGCTTACCTTAATTTCATTAAATTTAATACCAATAAAATGTACAAAAAACTTCTTTTAATTGTAGTGACTCTGTTTTTTACAAACCTAATATTTGCTCAAACAAATAATAATGCAGATAGCCTAATAGAAGCCACCATTACCCTTAAAGATGGTAGCATTTTAAGAGGTACTATTATTGCTATAAATTTAGAAGAAGTTAGCCTAAAAACGCAATACGCTGGTGTAATTGTAATTAAACAAAAAAATATTGCCAATATTAGCAATGTAAAAAACGAAGCGAAAACAAAGGTTCAAGTACCAAAGGGTAATTCTGGTTACGAAAATGTAAATCCAAGGAATTATCAATCGAAGTATCAATTACAAAAAAAGCCAATAATTGTTAGCCATAAATATTGGTGGAACAATAATTACCAAGGCTTAAAACAAAACGAATTTTACTACCAAAATATTGGAATACTTTATAATGGTTTAGATTTTGGTGTGGTTGATAATTTCAGCATTGGTGGTGGTGCATTTTTTCTTGGGATAGTTGGTTTTTTCAATATTCATGTTCGCACTCAGTTTAAAATTACCAATGGTATTTCTATAGGCGCTTCATATAATCATTTCATGGCTGGCGCTGCATCAAGTAGTCGTTCGTCAGATAATAATTCGGTAGGACTTTTATCAGGAGGATTTACCTTAGGCGATACAGAAAAAAACTTAACAATTAGTGCAGGTAAATTTACTAATTTGGTGAGCAGTAATAGTACATCTAGTCAAAGTGATTTAGCTATTATTATTTGTGGAAATTTGAAATTATCAAATAATTTATACTTAATAACCGATAATTATTTTGCTGATAGAAGATCAAATTTTAATCTAAACTGCCTTGGTTTTAGATCCACAAATAATACTACCGCATTTGATTATGGACTGATGTCGCTTGGTAATAATAGTTATAGATATAACAATAGCCCAATTTTGATACCTTATTTGGCGTTATCGGTTAAAATTCAATAATTAAAGTTATGAAACCTAGAATAATTGCTATCGTCATAATTTTATTGTTTCAAAATAAATTACTGTTTGCTCAAACTGAAGCTAAAAATCCAGTATTTTGGGGCAATTTAGGAATTACACAACTTATATACGAAACAAAATATGTTTTTGGAGCTAACTACCAAATTAAACCCAAACATGTTATTGGTTTTGAATTTTATCAATTTGGAGAGTTGGAAGAAGGTGGAATTATTTTTGATGATGAAATCCCAAACAGAGTTCGAGAAAGCACAACGTTGAAACTTACTTATGGCTATTGCATAAATCCCAAAAATCAATTTTTTAAAATTATCCCCTCTATTGGAATTGGCTCCACCTCTGGATTATTTAGAAATAACAACTTAATCAGTAATAGTTGGGGTAAAAACTATGAAGAAATTAAGTTTTCGGGTATGTCCATTTCGCCTCAAATTGATTTGATATTGCACAATAAATGGTTAGGAATTGGATTAATAATAAGCAATAACAATACTTTTGAACCAACAGGTTATTTTTTAGAAAATTGGAAAACCTATTCAACCATGGATTTTGCATTTAAAATATGTATTGGAAAATTAAACTAAAAACAAAATTATGAAAACTACATTTTTACAAACAACTTTATTAATTATACTAGCTTTCACTATTCAATTAGTAAAAGCTCAAAACATTAATTCACAATCAGTAAACGATTCTTCTTTGGTTTATAAAATAGATTCAACCAAAATTTTAGCTGAAATCATACTAAACGATGGAAATATTTTAAGGGGAAATATAATAAAGCAATCAATAGATTCGGTTACCATCAATTCTTCTTTGTTAGGTTTAATAAATTTAAGTAGAAACCAAATACTTTCCATTAAATTCTTCAATCCTCAAAACAAAGGAAATCAGCAAGTTTACTCTAATTTAGCAAGCAGGTATTTCTTTTCGCCTTCGGCAATAAATATGAAAAAAGGCGATGGTTATTACCAAAATACATGGTTTTCGTTTCATACATTTAACTACGCGGTAAGCGACTATGTAACTTTAGGTGGTGGTTTTGAAATGTTTTCACTTTTATTGGGGCATCCCATAATTACATTAACACCCAAAGTATCAATTCCAATCAATAAAAATTGGCATGTAGGTGCAGGCGTTTTATATTTAAATGTGTTAGGTTCTAATGTTAATTCAAATGGGCTAACCACCGTTTATGGCAATATTACTTGTGGCAATAACAAATCAAATATTAGCATTAACGCTGGCACAAGCCTCGATTACCCGGGAAAACCAGTTTTAACTATCAATGGATTTCATCAAGTTAGCCCAAAATTTGGTTTTATGACCGAAAATTGGCTTGTTCCAACCAATGAAAGCTATTATAATATTTACACCTTGGGCGGACGAATAATAGGCCGAAAAAACTGTTTTGATTTTGGTTTAATTACCAATCCTGATATAGCAAAGTTTATTTTAGGAATTCCGTTTTTGAGCTATACTTTGAAGTTTTAAAATTTAATAAAATCTTTCTAAGTCTTTATTAATAAAGACTTTTTGGCTTAGAAATCATTTTTTAGAGATACTCACCTAGCTACTTATTATAATTTGCCTGTATCCCAAGTATTTAGCTTTGTCAATTCTATTAATTAGGTTGTCAAATATGGTTTCCTTGCTTTGTGATCTGTTAAGTCTATAACTATATTCATCTAAATATTTTTCAATATGCTCCTCATGCACCCAAGAGAAGTTACTTCTTAACCATGCTTTTGCCTGAT
>JBGSBN010000249.1:0-4466 GCA_041730515.1 Methylacidiphilales bacterium
ATAAATAAATAGCCAGCCAAAGCACCTCCCAAATGTGCAATTCTGCCACCAGCATTACTGCTTGGAATGCTTAAAAAATCAATTAATACAGAAAATAAAGCGATGTATCTTAACTGAATTGCAAAAACACCAAACAACATAATGGTATAATGCGGCAATAAAGTAGCAGCAGCTACCACTATGGCTAACACTCCTGCAGAAGCACCCAAGGCATACGAAAATGGTAAAACTTCTTCAAAAAGAGGGAAAAAATTATACGAAAGCATGTAAAGTAGTCCTCCAAAAAGTCCACCCATTACATAAATTTGATAAACACGCTTGTTACCAAGATATTCATGTAACAACATCCCAAATAAATACAACCACAACATGTTAAACAGAAGATGGAAGAATCCTTCATGGAAAAACATGTAAGTAAATAAACCCCAAGGTTGAGAAATAAACCTGCTTGGCCACGCGTATAAATAAAACAAATTTTGAACAGAAACCAGTATATTATCTGCTTTAAACAAAGCAAAAAACACACTCGCAATAGCAAAAACCAAGTATACAGCTACATTTAACGCAATGAGTTTTACTACTGCATTATTCTGTGCTAACTTATATTTTATATCATCGAAAAAAGACATAGATTACTTCTATTAAAAAACGAATATATTAATATAATGTTTTACGATTGGTTTTATTCCAATATTTGATCAAAATATAACCAAACAACATACCGCCCAAATGTGCAAAATGCGCCACATTATCGCCAGCTATATTATTAAACCCTAAAAATAGTTCAAGTACTCCCATTAAAAAAACCAAGTATTTAGCCTTAATTGGAATGGGTAAAAAAAGCATCATAATTTCGGTATTGGGGAACAACATTCCAAAGGCAAGTAAAACACCATATACGGCACCACTAGCACCAATTACTGGAATATTTATTAATGAATAAAGTTCAATTGCACGGTTAAAATTAACAGATCCTTCTGGGTCAGAAATTGATGTTGCGCCATTTACAATTGCTGAAAATAACTCAGGTGGTAATTGCAACTGCAATTGATGAATTTGATAATACTTAACAGCTAAATAAAGCAAAGCACCTCCAAAAGCAGTTATACCATAAAAAATACTGAATCGTTTCCAACCCCAAAGATTTTCGATAGTTGAACCAAACATCCATAGACTTAACATATTGAAAAAAATATGGTTTAAATCGGCATGCATAAACATATAAGTAACAAACTGATAAGGCTTAAAACTTTCACTTAAAGGAAAATACAAACCAAAAGTTTGGGTTAAATTAGCTATGCCTCTATCCTTTAAAACAAAGGTGGCCAAGAAAAACAAACCATTTATAATTAATAAATTTTTTACTGCTGGAGGCAATAAACTTGCACTTGGCGGACGATATTGTTGATACATATTTATAAAGTTTTATTTAAACATATTAGCCAAATCGGCCATGCTTAAGGTTAATAAACAAGCTTTTCCATCGGGCGAATACTTGGGTTCGCTACATGCAAAAAGTTCATCTACCATTCGGTTCATTTCATCGGTTGCAAGCACAGTGCCAGCCTTAATTGCTGCCTTTTTGGCTAAAATTTTGGCAATTAACTCATGCTTACTGTCGGCTAAGTTTTTATTGTTTTTATAATTACTTATCAAATCTAAAATTAACTCTTGCTCGTTGGTGTATTGCATTTCGGCCGGAACACCATTCACCACAAAAGTACCTTTACCAAACTCGTTTACATCAAAACCTAAGGTTTTTATTTCGGGTAAAATTTCTAATAAAATACTTTCGTCAATGGAATTTAAATTGATAGTTTTAGGAAATAATTTTTGTTGACTAGCAATAGGCTGGTGTTTTATAGCCAACAAATATTTTTCGAACAAAATACGTTCATGTGCCGCTTGCTGACTGATGAGTAACAATCCACTTTTAATTTGCGTAGCAATATAAGTTTGCTGTATTTGTAAAAACTGCTGACTGGTTTGCTTATTATTTTCAATTAAAGTTTGCTGTGCAACATTATTTTCCGACTTAGGAATTTCGGAAGGAACATCAGGCGCAGCTATTTTAAATAAATCTTCCCAATTAGTAGTTTGTTGTTTTTTAAAATTGCGCGAACTAGCATATTCATTTTTTAACCAATCGTTTTTACCTCCACTCACTTTACCTACTAACTGCGTTTCACTAATTTGGATATTGTTAAAATGAGTAGCTTGGTTATTGTATAAGTCATGGTTTAAAAACTGATTGTCTTCGTAGCTTTTATCTAAAGTTGGCGTTTCGAAATTTTCGCCTAACACTTTACGTGTAACAGCTCGTAATATTTGGTAAATATTGCGTTCATCTTCAAACTTTACTTCTGTTTTGGTTGGATGAATATTTACATCTATTTTACTTGGGTCAATTTCAATATTGATGCAATAAAATGGATATTGATCTTTGGCAATGATGTTTTCAAAACCACTCACAATTGCGTGATTTAAGTAAGCATCTTTTATAAATCGGTTATTTACAAAAATGTATTGATCGCCTCTGGTTTTTTTTGCAATTTGAGGTTTACCAATAAAACCACTTGCATTGATAATGGTAGTGTGTTCCTCAAAAAGTAATAAATCATCAGGTTTTTTATCGTCAAACAAATCGCTTATTCTAAAAGCCAAATCGGCTGGTTTTAAGTTATGCATTTGATCATCGTTATGCCATAACTCAAAACCAATATGAGGATTAGCCAAAGCTGCTCGAGTAAATTCATCAATGATATGGCGCAACTCCACAGGATTTGACTTTAAAAAATTTCTGCGAGCTGGAATATTAAAGAATAAATTTTTAACCGAAATACTGGTTCCTGTTTGCCAAGAAACAACATCTTGTTTAATAATATTACTTCCTTCAATTAAAATATAAGTTCCAACAGTATCTTCATTTCGTTTGGTTTTAAGTTCTACTTGAGCTACAGAAGCCACCGAAGCCAAAGCTTCACCTCTAAAACCCATGGTTTTAATTTTAAAAACATCTTCAATGCTCTTAATTTTTGAGGTAGCATGTCGTTCCCAACACATACGCGCATCGGTTTCGCTCATTCCTTTTCCATTATCAATAACCTGAACTAAAGCTTTTCCAGCATCTTTTAAAATAAGTTTTATATGTGTAGCGCCAGCATCTATGCTGTTATCTAACAACTCTTTAACTATACTTGCTGGCCTTTGAATTACCTCTCCCGCTGCTATTTGATTTGCTACGTGTTCGGGTAAAAGCTTGATTATATCTGACATAATTTTGAACTACAAAAAACCGCAAATTTTAGCAGATTATGAAATTTAGTTCAGGAATGTTTAAAAGTACTTGTCCTTAACCGAAGCCATCGCTTTAAGCGATGGCTTCGGTATTCATAATAACCACCAAATTTATTTTTTACTTGTTCATTTAAACATTCAAATTATATTTGCTGCGCATTTGGTTTTTAAAGTAGCTGTTTGGCTAATTCAAAAATTAAAAGGGAATCAGGTGAAAAACCTGAACAGTACCCGCTGCTGTGAGTATCATATTTTAGCTGTAATAAGTTAAAATCAGTTTTTGTTTCAACTCTTTGTCACTGAAAATTAACCATTTTCGGGAAGACTAAACAAAAATGATACGAGTCAGAAGACCTGCCAATTGCAAAAACATATTGTAGCTTTCGGGAATAAAGGCTTGCAGTGGTTTCGATTTATTTTAACTTTAAAAAGTTTCTTTTTTCGGCATCATTACTTCAACGATAAATTGATGTATGCTTTGTTGCATTTATTAATTTCCGTTTGCTACAGTTTAATTTTATAAAAAATGATAAAATACTACTGTACATTGGTAATGAATTGTGTGTTCTTTTGGGCTTTTGCTCAAACAGAAAGCAATGATTCTACCCAAAAATTACAAACAGTATTTATTAAAAGTTTAAGACTAGAAAGTCTAAATAAAAGCACCGTAATTCAAAACATAACTCCTGTAGAATTACAAAGCCGACAAGGAAGCAGTATGGCTGAAGCGTTACAAGAAAACACACCTGTTTTTATTCGCAATTATGGTTCGGGCGGACTGGCTACCGCAAGTTTTAGAGGAAGTAATGCATATCACACACCTGTAATTTGGAACGGAATTAATATTCAAAACCCCATGAATGGGCAGATTGATTTTAGTAGCATTCCGGTTTTTTTAAGCGATGAAATTAGTTTGCAATATGGCGGTAATGGAGGAGTTTGGGGTAGTGGATCCATGGCTGGATTATTGTTTATTAACAGTCAAATTGCTACGCATCAAAAACCAAAAATTGAACTCTTTACAAGCGCGTTTGATTATGGTGTTTTTCAAAATGGTTTTAAAACTAGCTTTAATTACAAGAAACTATTTTCAAGTACCAAAGTGTTTAATAGCTTTGGTGTTAACAGTTTTGAATATGAATATAAAAACCAAAATTTTTATCAAAAAA
>JBGSBN010000250.1:0-4448 GCA_041730515.1 Methylacidiphilales bacterium
GGGCGTAGTCACCTCGATCAACGGCAGCGTACGCTATGTGGGAGACATTGTGGGAATGGCCAGCCATGCAGGCACTACCCCCATGGACCGCAGGCGCGACGCCGCCACCGCCGCCGCTGAACTGGCGTTGTTTGTAGAAAAGCGGGCATCTGCCGAGCCCCATTTGGTGGGCACGGTAGGCATGCTGGAAGTGCCCAGTGGCATGGAATATTTACACTTTCGTGTATTTCACTTAATGATTTATCAGAATGATTTTTCATAAATTTTAGCTTTACAAAATTAAAAAGTTAGACGACTCTAACAAATTTTATTTTCTTAATTAATTTATAAAACTATTTTTGGTGTTTGATAGTTTATAAAAGTATGATACAAAAATTTTTAAGTTACATCACATTTTGGAAAAAAGATGAAGCCGCTAACACTGCTAACTTCAATTTAAAGGTAATGCACGGTATTAATAAAATATCTATTTTTATGTTTTTGTTGGCAGTAATATTTTTGGTAATTAGGTATTTGGTAGCCTAATGGTAAACTAAAAAGCTCCTTTCTTTTTTAAGTAAGGAGCTTTTATAAAATTTATTATTGGCTTTGTTTAAACCATTTCGCCAAGTTCTTCATCAATTTGCGGAACTATTAAATCTTTTTCTACACGCAAGTTATTGATAATAAATGCTTGTCTATCCATGGTGTTTTTACCCATATAATATTCCAATAATTTTTGAATAGTAATGTCTTGGTTTAATAAAACAGGTTTTAAACGCATATCGGCACCAATAAATAACCCAAACTCATCAGGACTAATTTCACCCAATCCTTTAAATCGGGTAATTTCAGGTTTGCCTTTTAATTCTGCAATGGCATTTTGTTTTTCTGTTTCGCTGTAGCAATAAATTGTTTTTTGTTTGTTTCTTACCCTAAATAAAGGAGTTTCTAAAATATACAAATGGCCATTTTTTACCAAATCAGGAAAAAACTGTAAGAAGAAAGTCATGATTAACAAACGAATATGCATTCCATCCACATCGGCATCGGTAGCAATTACAATTTGGTTATAACGTAAATCGTCAATTCCTTCTTCAATATTTAAAGCATGTTGCAGTAAGTTAAATTCCTCGTTTTCGTAAACTACTTTTTTAGTTAAACCATAGCAGTTTAAGGGCTTTCCACGTAAACTAAATACCGCTTGTAACTCCACATTACGGCTTTTAGTAATACTTCCACTTGCACTATCTCCTTCTGTTATAAAAAGGGTAGAATTGTATTTTTTATCAGTATTATTATCGTTATAGTGAATGCGGCAATCGCGAAGTTTTTTATTGTGTAAATTAGCTTTTTTAGCACGCTCATTGGCTATTTTACGCACACCAGCTATTTCCTTTCTCTCGCGTTCACTTTGTAAAATACGTTTTAATAAAGCCTCGGCAGTTTCTTTGTTTTTATGTAAATAGTTATCAAGTTCTTTTTTTACATAATCAACTATAAATTGCTTTAAACTTGGTCCATCAGGGTAAATAGCAGTGCTGCCTAATTTGGTTTTAGTTTGACTTTCGAAAACTGGTTCTTGTATACGCACACTTACGGCCGCTACTATACTTTGGCGCATATCTGCTAAATCAAATTCTTTACCGTAAAACTCTCTTAAAGTTTTAGCGTAAGCCTCTTTAAAGTAATTTAAATGTGTTCCACCCATGGTGGTATGTTGTCCATTTACAAACGAGTAATACTCTTCACCATATTGATTTTCGTGACTAAAAGCTAATTCTATATCATCGCTTTTTAAATGAATTATTGGGTAACGTAACTCCTCTTCGCTGGTTTTACGTTTCAATAAATCCATTAAACCGTTTTTCGAAACATACTTATCGCCATTAAAATTGATGGTTAAACCTGCGTTTAGGTAAGTATAATTCCAAATTTGGTTAACTATAAATTCAGTAATGTATCGGTAGTTTTTAAAAATCGTATTATCAGCTATAAACTGTATCAAGGTGCCATCAGGCTCCATGGTATCAGTTATTTTATGGTCGTTTACTATTTGGCCTTTTTCAAATTCCGAACATTTGGTTTTTCCATCGCGGTAAGCTTGCACTTTAAAATACGAACTTAAAGCATTAACAGCCTTGGTTCCCACACCATTTAATCCCACCGATTTTTTAAAGGCGTTGGAATCGTATTTTCCACCGGTATTTATTTTGCTTACACAATCGTTTACTTTTCCTAGTGGAATACCACGTCCAAAATCGCGAACGGTAACTTTATTATCTTCAATTTTTACATCAATATTTCGGCCATTGCCCATCACAAACTCATCTATCGAGTTATCAATCACCTCTTTAATTAAAACGTAAATACCATCATCTAACGAACTTCCATCGCCTAATTTACCAATGTACATTCCCGGACGCAAACGTATATGATCTCTCCAATCGAGCGATTTTATACTGTCGTCATCATACGTTACTTGTTCAGCCATTTATTTCTTATCAATTATTTTATTACTAAAACTAATGTAGTTTAATTAAGGAAAATTCAATTCGTTAGATAGCTACAGGCCGAGACGAATATCATTTAGAACAAAAAGCTTAATCAAACAACATGAATACTAAAACGCAAAAATAAGTTTCTTTAGTTGGTTATGTACTATTTGTTTTCAACTAAATTAAATTACATATATAATAATGATTAACAGTATTTTGTGTAGGTTTGTTATTTGTTTTAGACATATTAACAACAGTAAGTGTTTAAACAGTTGGACAATTTGAAGGTTAATCATTTTATAGTTCTATTTTTGAATAATAGAAATCTTAATTTTATGATACAAAACACCTTGATTGTAGATGATGATAACCTTTCAATTTATCTTACAAGAACAATATTAGAACGCACTACCGAATGTAAAAATTTCGAATCGGCTAATAATAGCAATCAAGCTATTGATTACTTGAAATATTGTATCGAAAAAAATAAAACTAATTTTCCTGATTTAATACTTCTCGATTTGGACATGCCAAATGGAAATGGGTGGCAGTTTATTGAAGATTTTAAACTAATAAAGGATAAAATTAACCATCATATCAATATTTTTATGCTATCGTCAGTTTTTGATATTGGAACTAAAATGAGGGCTAACAATTGTAACTTTATTGAAGATTTTATTTCAAAACCTCTCGTTAAACAAGATATTGATAGCATAAAAGCCAAAATGCATAAAAACAATTTAGTTTTTAATTAAATGTTTAAAACCTGCTAGAACTAAAATTATAAATATTTTAATTGATAAATATTTTTTTAAATTAATTAGGTGCTGTTAGTTAGGTAATTGTAATCAATGCGGCACTTTTTCTTGGTAGTTTATTTTTAAACTATTCCTTTATTCTTTCTAAATTACTAAGCGTTATCATAAATTTTTTATGTTTTTGCTTTTGCAAAAATTTATATAAATGTAAATTGCGCCCGCTTGAGATTTTTAAGCATTGAATTTTAATAATAAAACAAATTAAATTTTATGGCATTTGATATTGAAATGATTAAAGCTGTGTACGCCAAAATGGACGAACGTATTGCAGCTGCCCGTAAGGTGGTAAACAAACCTTTAACGTTAACTGAAAAGATTTTGTACAGCCATTTAACAGAAGGCAATGCAACTGTAAGTTTCGAAAGAGGTAAAAGTTATGTTGATTTTGGGCCAGATAGAGTGGCTATGCAAGATGCAACTGCGCAAATGGCTTTATTGCAATTTATGCAATCAGGTCGCCCAACAGTAGCTGTTCCTTCTACCGTTCACTGCGATCACTTAATTACCGCAAAAAATGGTGCAGATCAAGATTTAGAATTTGCCAATAAAGAAAGCAAAGAAGTTTTTGACTTTTTAGGTTCAGTTTCTAATAAATACGGAATTGGATTTTGGAAGCCAGGTGCAGGTATTATTCACCAAGTAGTGTTAGAAAATTATGCATTTCCTGGTGGAATGATGATAGGAACTGATAGCCATACAGTAAATGCTGGAGGCTTAGGTATGATTGCAATTGGTGTGGGTGGAGCTGATGCTTGCGATGTAATGGCTGGCTTACCTTGGGAACTAAAAATGCCTAAATTAATTGGTGTAAAATTAACTGGTAAATTAAACGGTTGGACAGCTCCAAAAGATGTAATTTTAAAAGTAGCTGGTATTTTAACTGTTAAAGGTGGTACCGATGCTGTGGTAGAATATTTTGGCGAAGGTGCTACCAGCATGAGCTGTACAGGTAAAGGAACCATTTGTAATATGGGTGCTGAAGTTGGTGCTACCACTTCAACATTTGGTTATGATGATTCAATGGCGCGCTATTTAAAATCAACAGGACGTGCTGATGTTGCTGAATTAGCTAACAACGTTAAGGCTCATTTGAACGGTGACCCTGAGGTTTACGCAAATCCAGAATTATATTTTGATGAAGTAATTACTATCG
>JBGSBN010000251.1:0-4427 GCA_041730515.1 Methylacidiphilales bacterium
CAAATGTACTGGTGAATATTCAATTGTTGATGGTGATATATTTTCTATAATAAAACATTTAACTACATGTTGTGGTGGTATTTCGGGTGCAAAAATCCCTATAACGGATTTGGATAACAATGTTACTGAGTGTGTAAATGGTCAGTTTAATTATGGTAGTGTTAGTTTTGATTTAACGCCGTATGGAGGTGGTTCAGTTATTCCGCAAAATGCAAGTGAATTAATTGCGGCTTTTGCTGCTTTGACAGTTCCAATAAATGTAAATGTAATTGGATGTAATATTTATTTGCCAATTGATTATGCAGGGGACATTTTGCCAATTGAAGTAACTACAATATTAATGCTTAGAATGTATAATCTTTTAAGCGAAGAAGCTACAGAATACCCACGAGGTGTATTTAATGTAAATGGTGATTATTTAGGTATTGCAAATAGCCAAGCCGAATATGTAACAATATGGAACGGCGATGTAGATAATCAATTAGAAGGGGTTTTGTCGGCTTCAACTTTAAGCCCTTTTGATTTCATACTTTCACCTATTGGAACACCAACTATTACAGGTGTTATTGGCTTACGTTTTTGGAAATTCGATACACAGGCAAATAAAAAGTTTAGAGTTTTGTTAGATACTGATGATGTAGTTTTATTGCCAAATGGTACGGTATTAAGTGGGTTAACAGATAGTATAAACTTGACAAGAAGTCAAGTAGCTGGAGATTGGAGCGTTACAGGGTCGCAATCATATCCAAGAGCATTTTTATCAGCAAGAGCGATAGATTATACATCAACAGTTGCAGGTACAGTATATGTATTCCATAATGATACTGATGCACCAACTGGGTTAATGGATAATTTCTTTATACCTGGAGGTGGTGGGTCAGTAGTTACTACAAATTTAAGTGGTTATTTACCAAAACGAACTAAAGAAACAATTATATCTACAAATTCATTTTTAGGAAATAAGTGGGTAAATATTCTAAATTGGACTGAATTAACAGAAAATTTATCGATATTAAATTTGAATTTAAACAATGGGGCAAATACTAATAATACGTCTACTATACCATTATTTACTCACATGAGTAAATTAAAGCACTTTTTCACTATTTTCCTAAGTGTACCACCAACAGTTTACAGTTTGACAAATAAAAACATATTTCCAGACTTAGGTGCTTTATTAATTCCTTTTGGCAGAGCAGGTTCACATCCACTAGGTGATTTAACAAATTTACCAACAAAATTAAAACAAATCTCAACAGGTATTTCTGTAAATGCGAATGGTAATACTTCGGCACAAAATGACCAATATTTTATTGACTTAGATACCATATTTAATACAACTCCAAATCCTGATTTTCCTAACCAAATGATTATATGTTGGTCGGGATTAAATAACAGGACTTCATTGTCAGATGTGGCATATAATTCGTTGATTTCAAAAGGAGTTTATATAGTACAACAAAATTAATAAAATGATAAAAAAATTAAAACCACTATTAATATTATTAACAGGCGAAAGTAATTCTGGCGGATTGGCTTATAACTCCGAAGCTAGTGCAATTGAAAAAACAGTAAACACAAAGTTAAAATATCTAAACAATACTACTTTAATATTTGAAGATTATGATATTCAAAAATCAATGATAGGACATGTTGGTTATATTCAACCAATTGGAACTTTTCACGGCTGGGATTTGGAAATATCAAACTTAACAAAAACTAATTATTTTAAAAATAGAGAAGTATATATAGTTAAGACAGGACAAGGCGGTAGTAGAATTATTCAATGGGTAGCTGGATCGTCTTACGAAACTACTTTTAATACAAGAGTTAATGCTGCAAAAGCATTAATAAATAAACCACATGATACAATTATATTGTATAGTCAGGGAATTAACGACATAGTGAATGGTTATCCAAGTGCAACGTGGAAAATTGACACAAAAAATAGAATAAACACTATTAGAACACTCATACAATCATCACCTATCGTTATGACACTATTTGAATCTCCTATGCCTTATACAGCTTATAATTATGCTATGTATGAAATAGCAAATGAATTAAAAGGCATTTATATTACTAGTACAAAAGATTTATCTACAAATAGCGGAGATGTAGCACATTGGAGTTATGCAAGTATGAAAATATTGGCAAAAAAAATGTTAGATACTTTTTTTAAATATTAAAATTTTAAAAGCATAATGAACAAATTAGTAGCAATCGGATTACTAATACTAGCCTTATTTTTAGACTTGTATTTAATTAAAAATGGTGGTGCTTTTATACCGAACCATTTAAGAGAAAACTTAGCACATTGGTTTAATGGTAATGTATTAGATTGGATTGGAATTGTCCTATTTAATGCAACTATTATTTTTATTGCGAGTGGTTTATTTGGTGTATGGGAAGCCTACGAAGATGTTGGTAGTGTAGCCAAAACAATTGCCTTTGGTATTGGTTTGGCTGGTGGTTTGGGACTAATAATGCTTACATAAATGTTTGCAGTACTATTCATCATACTAGCAGCTATTTGCAAAGCAATTGCAGATACTATTGCACATCATCAAGGTGGTAGTTTACCAAAACTATTTCCGAAATATGCAAAGTATTTTGACATGCAAATCCAAGGCAAAATGTTACCATTTACCAAATATCCTTTGGACGGTTGGCACTTGGCAAATAGTGGCATGATTGGTTTCTTTTTATTAGCAGTAGGCGGTTTAAATATGTTACTTGGAGCGGTTGGGTTTATATTGGCATTTAATCTTTTTTACAATAAGATATTAAAATAATTAGGCAGGATTTAACGAAAAAACTAAACAATATGAATTTTAAAGATTTTAAAGATAACCCTATAATGTATATTTTATATTTACCAATAACAGCAATGTTTTTTTTGTTAATTTTGGTTTATAATACAAGTAAAGCCCGGTTAAAGGATAGGGATATTTCAATACAAAACTTAGAAAATTCGATTGAAAAAAAAGATTTAAAGATTGAAAAGCAGGGTGAAAAAATTACAGCTTTATACGAACTTTTACAAACAAAGAAAATTTTAGATAGTTTAAAATAAAAATTTCAAAATGAAAAAAATAATAATGTTTTTGTTGGTGTTAATAATTACTTTTGGTTTTGTTTTAGTATTCAATTACCCCCCTTTGGCGGCAAAACAAGTTCAGTTTAAAAATGAAGTTGAAATTGATACTTTAAATTTGTCCGATATTTCAAAAGTATTGCAAAAGGATTTTGAGGATTTAAAAACCGAAAAAATAGAAACAAAAAAGAAGCTGCAAGTGTTAACGGATCAAAACAAAAAGTTAATTGAAACAAATTTAGAATTAAATAGCAAAGTTGTACCAACTAAGGTAGTAACGGATACTATTTATTTGCACGATACTGTAGTTAGAATTGATACGTTAAAAAAAGTAAAAAACTTTTGGGGCAAGGAAAAGACTAAAAACTAATTTAAAATGAAATATTTATTATTTATAGCAATACTTTTTTCTTTGGCAAGTTGCTCCGTAACTAATAGGCTTAATAGAATTGCTGAAAACCATCCAAATACATTTGCAAAAAAAGCAGCAAAGGAATTTCCAACAACCGTTTTAAAAGATACTATTGTAGAAACAAAAACCGATAGTGCTGATTATAATGCATTGCAAACCTACATTGGCGAAATTTCGACTATTTACAATAAAATTACAGACAGTTTACAAAAGGTTATCGACTCTTTGCCAGATAACACAAAAGAGGATTGCAAACCCTACCAAAGCTTACTCGATAGTAAAAATGATGAAATAAAAGAATTGCGGTTTCAAATTAAAAATGTACGACCTATTATTGTAGAGAAAAAATCTATTAGATATGTGGAAAATACTGCAAAAATAGAATTACTTAATAATAAAATTAGGAACCAGGATCAGCAGGAATTTAAGCACAACGAAAAAAATAAATTATTGGAAACCGATTTGGATAATATAAAAAAAGACCTAAAAAAGGAACACCACCAAAAACAAAAATGGAAGCTATTTTTTTGGGGAAGTTGGGTGTTATTTTTAGCAGCAATTTTTCTTTACAATAAAATAAAAAAATATGAAAAAATTTTTGAAAACTTTTTCAGCAAGGCAACAAAACATACGCAGCCTCTATTTATGGGAGCGCTAACAAGTCTATGGTCATGTGTATAAATACCGGCATTACCTATGAAACAATGAAAATCGCATCAATTGCACTAAGCGTCTCTGTGTCTGCGATATCGCGCGTTTGTAACGGTAAACGCGAGCACATAAAGGGTTATGCGTTTAAAAAAATATAACCCTTATCAACTTTCGGCATTGTCTTCCATGTCTGTTTCGTTAATTTCTATTGCTGGTTTATTCATAGGCATTGGCATCTCTATTGATCCCTCATGTTCTATTTCTTCT
>JBGSBN010000252.1:0-4376 GCA_041730515.1 Methylacidiphilales bacterium
GTGGCACTTCTAAAAACGCCTCTCCAAATTGGCAAATCAATACATTAGGCCGTTCCACCAGGCCGGTGACTTCGTCCAGTAGCGCCTCGTCGTGCACCACGTGTGGTATCTTTCAAATCATATATAGCCTAACTGATATGATAGCTAATTGTGAGAAAATGCCCCCTGGATTAAAAACCATTTTCTTTCAAAAAATACAAGTAGCGTTTGGTGTTTGGTTAATGGAATTATTGTAAACCGTACGTAGCCAATATACTAACGAATCGGTTGTTTTATAGCATTCATTTTTTGTTTAAGAGACTCATACAATTCCAAGGTTTTATTGTCCATTTTACTTTTTGCTGAATCCAAATGCTGCTCCATTGAATTGTATTTATTAAGTAATTGTACTGAATTGTTATTCCAATGGCTTATAGTATCCAATATATTGGAGTGCTTTTCTATCATGGTATCTATAACAATTACATCGGGTTCGTTTGGGGATTTAGGAACCTCCATAAATATGGTATCAACTCCTGCTACATATTCAGTATTGGCCGCTAGTATTGAATCTGCATATGCTTTAAATGAATTTATTTCATTCGTAATTTCATTTTTTTCGGTTCCACAAGCAAAAATTGAAATAACAATTGCAATTGCTAAAAGATTGGTAATTTTCATGGTTTGTATTTTTAACTTATTACAAATAAAGCAAAATAAACTACTTAGCAAGCAAAAATTAGTTCCTTTTTAATTGTTGAAGGCCATTTTATTTTATAATTATCCTAAATATTTTTCAGTAAAATCTTTGCTAATATTTGGTTTTGGTGATTTTTAAAAGATATAAATGGTAACAATAAGTAAACATAAATTAGCTTTAATTTTTGGGTAAACAAAGCTATTATTGCCAAAACTTAAAAACTAAAAACAAATTCTTACTATGCTTAATTTTGAGCCAACAGAAAATCAAACAATGGTAGCGCAAATGGCGCGCGATTTTGCAGAAAAACACATTCGCCCATACGTAATGGAATGGGACGAAGCGCAAATTTTCCCAAGAGAAACCATGCAAGAAATGGGTAAATTGGGTTTATTAGGTGTGTTAGTACCTGAAGAATACGGTGGAGCTGGATTAGGTTATTTTGAATACATAACTGCAATAGTTGAAATTACTAAAGTTTGTAGTTCGGTAGGATTAAGTATGGCGGCACACAATAGTTTATGTACTGGCCATATTTTACAATTTGGAAACGAAGAACAAAAAAAGCGTTGGTTGCCTAAATTAGCTACTGGCGAGTGGATTGGTGCTTGGGGTTTAACCGAAGCCAATACTGGTAGTGATGCCATGCGCATGCAATGTGTAGCTAAACAAGATGGTGATTATTGGGTATTAAACGGTTCAAAAAACTGGATTACTCATGGTATTTCTGGCGATGTAGCTGTGGTATTGGCACGTACAGGTGAGTTATTAGATTCGCATGGAATTACTGCTTTTGTGGTAGAACGTGGAACTCCTGGCTTTAAAGGTGGTAAAAAAGAAAACAAATTAGGTATGCGCGCAAGCGAAACTGCTGAAATGATTTTTGAAGATTGCCGCATACACAAAGACCAAATATTAGGAAATGTAGGCGATGGTTTTAAACAAGCCATGAAAATATTAGATGGTGGTAGAATTTCAATTGCTTCATTAAGTTTAGGAATAGCTAAAGGAAGTTACGAAGCTGCTTTAAAATACTCGAAAGAGCGTCATCAGTTTGGACAGCCAATTTCTAATTTTCAAGCCATTGCGTTTAAATTAGCTGATATGGCTGTAAAAATTGAAGCTGCTGAGTTATTAACTTTACAAGCTGCCGATTTAAAAATGCGTGGTTTGCCAATGACCAAAGAAAGTGCTATGGCTAAATATTATGCATCGGAAGTATGTGTTTGGGCTGCCACTGAAGCTATACAAATATTTGGTGGTTATGGTTATACTAAAGATTTCCCTGTAGAGAAATTTTACCGCGATTCAAAATTATGTACCATTGGCGAAGGAACTAGCGAAATTCAAAAACTAGTTATTGCCAGAAGTGTATTAAAAGCTTAAAATTTAAATACCTTATAAAACTAAAGCTACTTCAATTATTGGAGTAGCTTTTTTTTGTAAATAAATATGAGCACTAAAATTCAAGTTAAAGATACTACTAGTTATGGTATATTATTTTTTTTAATATCTCTGTTTCCTTTTATATTTATGTTTTTTAGTCTCAATTGCGGCTATGTATGGGGAGCTATAATAACCATTTTAGTTTATTCGTTAATTGTTTTGGTATTTGTAAAATACAATAAAACAGATAAATATGCTATTGAAGCTAACGAGGATGAAATTACCATATCGAAATATGGAATATATAAATGGGAACAAATTAGTAAAATTAAATCTGTAAGAGAATTAAATATGCTTACACTACAACGCAGATTATACTTAAGATTTTACCTAACTCAAGGTAAAATAATTTCATTAGATTCTTCTAATTTTGATATGTATGGCGAGGAATTAGCCCAAAAATTAAGGGAAATGGGTAAGTTGTAATTGATAAAATAGAACACTAATTCTTATTCAACCAGTTCAATAAATCGTTTATTACTTCTATTGGAATATGTTGTAAAATAGAGTATTCGCTAAAGGTTGATTCGCCCACACCTTCATGCATAATATGATTCATTTTATCATACATTTTAAACGATACATTGGTGTTCTTTTTTAGCTTTTTTTGCCATACGGCAAAGTTCTTTTTATCAACTTGATAATCGCGTGCACCTTGCATAATTAATATTGGTAAAGTAAGTTTTTTAGCCGTTTTTATTTGGTTATAACTATTTATCCATAACCAATAACTTGCAGGTAAATCGTGCGGCAATAAGCTATAAGGTGTGTTTTCTTTTACTTTATGTTTTAAAACAATTTTTGCTTTTTGGTTATCTTCATCAAAATGTTCTTTTTTATGAGGCAATATTTTAACCAAATAATTATTTTGATCTATCATCATTTCCAGCGGATGGTTCGCATTGGCATTGATTAAAATAATGCCTTTTAGTTTTGGGTTTTTACTAGCTACATAAGGCGCTAAATATGCTCCTTCACCGTGGCCTAATAAATAAATGCGATTGCTGTCAATGGCAGGATTTGTTTTCAATAAATCAATTACAGCCTGCAAATCATCTAACACATCTAATTTTGAAGTAAAAGGCTCTCCATTAATTTTGGCTTGCGAAAAACTAAAACCATAGTTTAAACTACGTTTATTGTACCTAAATACTGCATATCCATTACTTGCCAATCCTGTTGCTAGGTCTTTATAAGGTTTCGATACATAAATACCATCTGCATCGGTTGGACCAGCATCGGGAATTATAATTACTAAAGGAACTTTTTGTGTGGTGATTGGCTTATTTAAAAATCCAGTTAAAGGATACATTGAATCAGCTGCAAATGTTATTGGCTCCTCCTCATATTTTTCGGCTATGGCATATTCAGGAATAGCATAATTTTTAAAGGCCTCTAAAAATCGGTATAAAATAAGTTTTTGATTAAATCGGTTAAACGCAAATTGAACCAAAATATCAATATTATAGGCTGTTTTGGCAACATATTCTATATTTATTTGATCGTAATAAGGTTTATACCCTGCATACCTAAACGATTTGATGTTTCCATATTTTTCCGCAATAGGATTATAGTTAGATGCAATGGCTACAGGACTATTAAAAGGTTTTTGAACTTCATTTATTAAATTGCTTAAACTATCGTAATTGGCAGTTTGAAAAAAATATAAAATACGTTCGCTTTTTGCTTTAATTTCAACTTGTTCATTTTGCGCAAATGCAAAACTACTTATCAAAAAAGTAAATATGGAAATGGTTAGATTTTTTTTTACGTTCATTGGTAACAGCAATTTTATGCTTTTTATGTCAAACTAAAATCTAAAATTTTATTAATAAAAAATAGGCAATTGATTATGCTTTAAATTGCGGTGAGGACACCGATATCGGACAAAAACAACAGGAAGATTCCCAAACTCCCCTCCTTGGAGGGGTTGGGGTGGGTAAAACTTTTGCTGTAAAAAAAGCCTAACTGAAATTAGTTTCAATTGGGCTTTTTTGTCCTCGTTTGGTGTCCTCATCAACCGAATGAGGTGCGGTGAGGACAACGACTTTTGACATCAAAACGCATTAGCCCAATTCATAAATCATAAACCAAAAATCACATAAAATTCGTTTATTTGCCTTAATGCGTACTATTGGGGTAATTGTATTTGTTTGTTTAGCTGTATTGGATTGTCGGAGTTTTTATTTGACTGTCCGGCAAAAACGGATGAATCCTGCTCATTCCCCGCAGAAATATTATCTCTGAAATA